>JAXIPH010000341.1:0-10474 GCA_045403035.1 Thermoleophilia bacterium
CGAGGCCCTGCAGATCGGGCAGGTCCTCGCCCAGCAGCCGCTGCACCCCGAGCGCCGCGAGCACGGCCCGCCGCGCGTGGTCCTCGTGGGCCTGGGGCACCCCGACCAGGGCCATGAACCCGTCGCCGAGGAACTTGTTGAACGTGCCGCCGTAGCGGTGCACCTCGCCCAACGCCAACTCGAAGAACCGGTTGAGCAGCGCGTGCATCGCCTCGGGCCCCAGGCGCTCGGCCAGCCCGGTGGAGTTCACGATGTCGCAGAAGATCACCGTCACCCACGTGCGCTCGCCCTCCGGGACGTCCCGGCCGCCGGCAGCGGGCGGCTCGGCTGGCGCCTCGAGCAACGATTCCCCGCACTCCGAGCAGAACTTCTTGCCCGGCTGAACCTCCGCCCCGCAGCGCCGACAGTCGAGCGCGAACCGCGCCCCGCACTCCTCGCAGAACCGGGCCCCGTCACGGTTCTCGGTCTGACAGCTACTACAGCGCATTGGCCCGGGCTGACATCTCCTGGAAGCCCCTCCCGAGGATGTCCGCGCGCTCGCCCCGGTCCGCTCCCGACGTGGGGGCCAACCCGCCCCGATCCCAGGACCGGGCCTCGTCGCCCAAACGATGACCCTACAACCTGCGCGACCTGTTGCGTGAGAGACACACCAGCCCGCGGGCGGCCCTCAGCCCGCGGCACCGGACCGGCGCCGTGAGCCGTGGGCCGTGGGCCGATCGTGGGTCAAAATGCTCTGAAATGCCGGCCCATGCTGACGCGCGTTGAGCGCGACGAGATCCGGGTAGCGCCCGCGTGATCCGGGCCGTCGCGTTCGACCTGGACGGCGTGATCGTCTCCTCCGAGGAGGTGTGGGACGAGGTGCGCCAAGAGCTCGTGCGCGAGCGCGGCGGGCGGTGGCGGCCCGAGGCGCACGACCGGATGATGGGCATGAGCACGCCCGAGTGGACGGCGTACATGCACCACGAGCTCGGCCTCGACCTGAGCCCGCCGGAGATCGCGGCCGAGGTGACGCGGTTGCTGGCCGAGCGCTACCGCAGGAGCCTGCCGCTCCTGCCCGGGGCCGTCGACGCCGTGCGGGCGGCGTCGGCGCGGTGGCCGCTCGCGGTGGCCAGCTCGTCGCCCCAGGAGCTGATCGAGCTGGTGCTGGAGCTCGCCGGCATCCGGGAGGACTTCACCGTGGTGCTCTCCTCCGAGCGGGTGCCGCGCGGGAAGCCCGCGCCCGACGTCTACCTGGCGGTCCTCGAGGGCCTCGGGGTGCCCGCGGCCGAGGCCGCCGCCGTCGAGGACTCCACGGCGGGTATCCGCGCGGCGCGCGCGGCGGGGATGCGGGCGGTGGTCATCCCGAACCGCAACTACCCTCCGGCGCCCGACGCCCTCGCGCTCGCGGACGTCGTGCTGCGCGATGCCACGGAGCTCACGCCGGCCGTGCTCGCGGGGGAATGACCCCACCGAGGCCGTACTCCACAGGCTGGGGACGGAGGGGTGGGAACTTCACCGGGGCGTAACCCGCCGCCGCGTTCACTAGGATCCTGCGGTCCGGCGACCCGGGAGACCGACGTGCCGCAGGAGAACGGAAGCGCCGCGCTCGACGTGCTGGGTATGGGCAACGCCATCGTCGATGTGCTGGCGCGGGGCGACGACGCCTTCATCGCCGAGCACGATCTGCCCAAGGGGGGGATGACGCTGATCGACGACGCGCGCGCCGACCAGCTCTACGAGGCCATGGGCCGCGGCGTGGAGGTCTCGGGGGGCTCGTGCGCCAACACGATGGCCGGCGCGGCGTCGTTCGGCAGCCGCACGGCGTACGTGGGCAAGGTGCGCGACGACCAGCTGGGGGCCATCTTCGCTCACGACATCCGCTCCGCGGGGGTCACGTTCGAGACGCCCGCCGCCGCCGCCGGCGCGCCCACGGCGCGCTGCCTGATCCTGGTGACCCCCGACGCCCAGCGCACCATGTGCACGTACCTGGGGGCCTCCGTCGACCTGGGGCCGGAGGACGTCGACCCCGCCCAGGTGGCCTCGGCGTCGGTGACCTACCTCGAGGGCTACCTCTGGGACAAGCCGCGGGCCAAGGACGCCTTCCGCCTCGCGATGGGCATCGCCCACCGGGCGGGGAGGACCGTGTCCCTGACGCTGTCCGACTCGATGTGCGTGGAGCGCCATCGCGAGGAGTGGCTGACCCTCGTCGACAACGAGGTGGACCTCCTCTTCGCAAACCAGCACGAGATCATGTCGCTCTACCAGGTCTCCGACCTCGAGTCCGCGGTCGCCGCCGTGCGGGGGCGGGGGGAGGCCGCCGTGATCACCCGCTCGGAGCTGGGCTCGCTGGTCGTGACCGCCGACGCGGTGCACGAGGTTCCGGCCACGCCGGTGGCGCGGCCGGTGGACAGCACCGGCGCCGGTGACCTCTTCGCCGCGGGGTTCCTCCACGGGCTCACCCACGGCCTGCCGCTGCCCGAGTGCGCGCGCCTGGGGGGGCTGGCCGCCGCCGAGATCATCTCGCACTTCGGGGCGCGCCCAGAGGTCCGTCTCGCCGACCTGGCGGGGGTCGCCGCCTCCTGAGCGCTCCGGCGGGGAGGGCGCCGCCCGCCGATGGTAGGGTCCGCCGCGTGCCGATCGCGGATTCGATCACGGATCTCATCGGGCGCACGCCCCTCGTGCGCCTCAGGCGCATCTCCGACGGATCGGGCGCGGAGATCCTCGGCAAGCTCGAGTCGATGAACCCCGCCGGCTCCGTGAAGGACCGGATCGGGCTCGCCATGATCGAGGTGGCCGAGGCGGAGGGGATCCTGACGCCGGGGACGAGCGTGATCGTGGAGCCCACGTCGGGCAACACCGGCATCGCCCTCGCCTTCGTCTGCGCGGCGCGCGGCTACCGCTGCATCCTCACCATGCCCGAGACCATGAGCGTCGAGCGGCGCACGCTGCTGCGGGCCTACGGGGCCGAGCTCGTGCTCACCCCGGGCGCCGACGGCATGCGCGGCGCGATCGCCAGGGCCGAGGAGATCGCCGAGGAGACCGAGGGGGCCTTCGTGCCGCAGCAGTTCCAGAACGAGGCCAACCCCGAGGTGCACCGCCGCACCACCGCCGAGGAGATCTGGGCCGACACCGACGGCGAGATCGACGTGCTGGTGGCGGGGGTGGGCACGGGGGGCTCGATCACCGGCGTGGCCGAGGTCATCGCCGAGCGGCGGCCCGGCTTCACCGCGATCGCGGTCGAGCCCACGGACTCCCCGGTGCTGTCGGGCGGCACGCCCGGGCCCCACAAGATCCAGGGCATCGGCGCCGGCTTCGTCCCAGGCGTGCTCAACACCGACGTCTACTCCGAGGTCATCACCTGTACCGCCGACGACGCCTTCGCCATGGCGCGGCGGCTGGCGCAGGAGGAGGGGATCCTGGTCGGGATCTCCTCCGGCGCGAACGTCTGGGCGTCCCTCGAGGTGGCGCGGCGGCCGGACAGCGCGGGCAAGACCATCGTCACCTTCCTCTGCGACACGGGCGAGCGCTACCTCACCACCCCTCTGTTCGCCGAGTTCTAGGCCCGGCGGATCACGAGGGTGCGGCGGGCGCCCCGCTCGCGGAACCCGAGGGCACCCAGGAACGCCTGGCCGATGGTGTCGACCTCCACCGTCGCCGCCAGGTGCGTTCCGCGGGCCCCGGCCACCTGCTTGGCGACCTCAGCCACCAGCACCCGGCCGATGCCCTGGCGACGGGCGTCCGGGCTCACGCCCATCCAGTTGATCCACCCCTCGGGCACCATCGCCTGGGCGAACCCCACCAGGCCCGCCTCGCCGCGCGCGGCCACGAAGGCGTCGAAGCCCTCCGCCCCCTCGTAGCCGGTGGGCTGACCCATCTCGCGGTAGGCCGCGAGGCCCTCCATCGCGGCGGCCTCGGCGGCGGAGAACTCCCCGGCCCAGTCGTTGCGATAGGGCACGACCTCGACCCCGGAGACGAACGGCGGCCGGGGCAGGCCCTCGATGGGCCGCGCCATCACGGCCACGCGGGCGTAGGGCTCGAACCCCTCGGCCACCAGCGCGGAGGCCAGCGGGTCTCCGTCGACGACCTCGGCGTCCCAGGGTGGGTCGGGAAGCTCGGCGAGGAGCGCCCGCAGCTGCGCGGGCCCCTCGGCCCGCAGGCCGTCCAGGCGCAGGGCGCGGGCGGTGGGGGACGGACCCGGCTGGCAGGACGCCCCGCTCACGGCGACGCTACTCGAGGTACGCCTCCAGATCGTCGACCCGGACGCCGAGGCCCTCCAGGTGGCGCCGGGCCTCCTCGAGGCGCTGCTCGGTGCCCGTGACCTCCATGATCACCCAGCCGGTGGTCTCGCGAACATCCGCCCGGCGGATGTTCGTGACGATGTCGAACCGCCGCCCGAGCGTGTAGATGATCGGCTCCTGGATCAGCTGCTCCGGGAAGGTCAGCTTGAGCCTCTGACGTCGCACGAAGGCGCCTCCAGCGGGGGGGCGCCTATACTAGCCGCCATGCCCCGGCGCTCGCTGCGAACGCGGCTCCAGAGCGCGATGCGGTCGGTGTCGCGTGACATCGACGTGGCCCGGGAGCGGGACCCGGCCGCACGTTCGCTGGCCGAGGTGCTGCTCTGCTACCCGGGCCTCCACGCGCTGTGGATGCACCGGGCCGCCCACGCACTGTGGATCCGGGGCGCCCAGCTCCCCGCGCGTCTGCTGAGCCAGGCCTCTCGCTTCGCGACCGGCATCGAGATCCACCCCGGCGCGCGGATCGGCCCGGGCTTCTTCATCGACCACGGGATGGGCGTGGTCATCGGCGAGACCACCGAGATCGGGGAGGACGTCACGATCTACCAGGGCGTCACGCTCGGCGGAACGGGCAAGGAGACCGGGAAGCGCCATCCCACGGTCGAGGCCGGGGTGATCGTGGGCACCGGGGCGCGGGTGCTCGGGCCGGTGGTGATCGGCGAGGGCGCCAAGGTGGGCGCCGGAGCGATCGTCATCAAGGACGTGCCCGCCAACTCCACGGTCGTGGGCAACCCCGGCCGCCCGGTGGTGGTCGACGGCCAGCGGGTGAGCCGCGACCTGCACCACCCGGACATCGAGCACACGCGCCTGCCGGACCCGGTGGCCGAGGCGATGGCCTGCCTCGTGCGCCGCGTCAACGAGCTCGAGGAGGACCTGGCCGACCTTCGCGCGGGGCGCGAGGAACGGATCCGCAAGGGCCCCGACGACGACTGCCTGCCGACCGCGCAGGAGGAGATCTCGGCCATCCTCGGCCTCAACCCGGGAGCCGGCATCTAGCCGACCCCGAGGCTCCCGACAACCTGGAGCCAGTTGCGCGGGACGTCGTCCAGCCCGAGCTCGTCGAAGGCCTCGGTCGCCCCGTGTACCAACGCCGCGGCTCCCACGGCCAGCGGCACGCCGGGGAGCGCGCCTTCGATGAAGAGCCAGTAGCGCCCGATGTCCTGGAACGAGGCGAGGTCCATGTGCACCCGCTCGAGGGCGCAGTGAGGGATGTCGAAGCCGTGGCGCCGCAGGGAACCCGTGTATTCGTCGTGCGAGAGCCACCTGCGGGCGGACATCCGCGCGTCGCGCGAGAGCCGGATCTGCGGATGCTCCCGGCGCAGCCAGCGCATGGCGCGCAGCGTCCAGAGCCGGTAGTACGCCTCGGTGCCCGGTACGTACGTACCCTCGAAGAAAGCGCTGTTGAAGGCGAACACCCCACCCGGGGCCAGCAGGCCACCGATCAGCCGCAGGGCCTGGTCCTTGTCGTCGACCAGGTGGATGGCGTTTCCGAAGAACAGGGCGTCGACCGTGCCCCCGAGCGTGTCGGCCAGATCGGTGACGTCCCCGTGGAGGAAGCGGACGTCCATGCCCGACCCGGCGACGCGTCTCTCCGCCTCCGCGAGGGCCTCGGACGACGGCTCCACCGCGATGATCCTCGCCTCGAGCCCCCGACTTCTCAGGGCCTCGATCACCATCAGGGTCATCGCGCCGGTGCCACAGCTCAGGTCCACGATGGTCCTGCTGCGGGCCACGGGGACGAGGCGGCGGATGCCCTCCTCCACCAGCGCGCGGTTGACCGTCTCGTAGAAGGGATGGCGCGTGAACGGCTCGTACGAGTAGGTGTCGCGCTCGCTGCCCGCGGTCATCGCGTGGACGCTCCTTCCTCAGGGCTCGCGCGAGCCCGCGACGGCCCTCCAGGCGGGCGACGAGCCCATGGTACCGTGCGACCGGCGGACGCCCCGTGGCGTCATCCACGCTGGAGGTCGGGCGATGGCGCGCGGGACCGGATGAGCCGATGCGGGTGGGGATCCTCGACATCCTCGCGCTGCCGGCGCGGCGTCCCGTCGCCCGGGGTTACCACCTGCTGATCACCAAGCAGTACGCCAGCATCACCCCCCAGGCGATCTCGGTGTGGTGCCGGCGCTCCGGCCACGAGACCTTCTACGCGACCTACTACGGCGCGGGTGATCCACACCGCCTCCTGCCGCACGACCTCGATGTCGTGTTCATCGCGACCTACACCCAGGCGAGCGCGATCGCCTACGCGCTCGGTCGGCTCTACCGGAGGGCGGGTGTCCAGACCGTGATCGGCGGGCCGCACGCCAAGGCGTTCCCGGTCGACTGCCTGCGGTTCTTCGATCTGGTGGTGAAGGAGTGCGACGAGGACCTCGTCGCGGACATCCTCGCCGGCCACTTCGATCCCGGGTCCGTGATCTCGAGCGCACGGCCGTTCGCGGACGTTCCGGCCGTCGAGGAGCGCATGCCGGAGATTCGCTCCTCGTCGTTCGTCCGCGGGGTGCCACACGGCCTGTCCACGATCCCGATGCTGGCGAGCGTGGGGTGCCCCTATCGCTGCGACTTCTGCATCGACTGGAGCAACGCCTATCGCGAGATGGCGCCCGACCGGCTTGCCGCCGATCTGAGCTACGTCGCCCGGCGCCTGCCCCGTAGCCTCATCATGTTCCACGATCCCAACTTCGCCGTCGGGTTCGAGCGGGTGTTCGGGGTGCTGGAGGCTCTCCCCGAAGGGCCGCCGCGCTACATGATGGAGGCGTCGCTGACCGTGCTCAGGGGGGACCGGCTCCGGCGGCTGAGGGACACCAACTGCGTCTTCGTGGCCCCCGGCATCGAGTCGTGGACGGACTATTCGAACAAGGCCGGGGTGGGGCGCCGCGGAGGGGCTGAGAAGGTGGACCGCCTCGTGGAGCACTTCCATCGGCTCGCGGAGAACGTGCCCTACGTCCAGGCCAACTTCATCTTCGGCCTGGACACCGATGCCGGGGATGAGCCGGCCGACCTGACCCGCCACTTCATGGACCGGGTGCCCTTCGTCTGGCCGGCCATCAACATCCCGGTGCCGTACGGGGGAACGCCCCTGCACGACCGGCTCGCGGCGGATGATCGCATCCTTCGGGCGATGCCCTTCAGCTTCTACTTCCAGCCCTACCTCGTGACCACGCTCGAGCATTACGACCCCGCGGGGTACTACGAGCGGCTCATCGGGCTCCTCGCCCACGCGTCGTCGGCCACGATGCTGAGGCGCCGCCTCCAGAGCGCCTCCATGCGCCGGATCAAGCTCATCCACCGCACGCGTACCGCCGGCGTCCGGTCGAGCCTGAGGGCCTACCGGCGGATCCACCGGATGCTCCTGACGGACTCCCGCTTCCGCGCGTTCCACGAGGGGCGCCACGGCGTGCTGCCCGACTTCTACCACCACCAGTACGAGCGGATGCTCGGGCCGTACGCGGGCATGCTGTCGCGGGCGGATCGCGTGCCGAACCTCGAGGAGGCTCCCACGGTCCCGGCCTGAGCGCCTCGATCAGGCGACCTCCGACGCCGGCTCTCCCGCACGGCGGCGCTCGACGGCGCCGGGTGGGATGCCCTTCACGTTCCACGCGAGCCCGATCGCCTTCAGGCCCCGGATCACGAGGGCGCTGAGATCGAGCTGACGCCAGCCCATGCCGTGATAGGCCGACGAGGGGAACGCGTGGTGGTTGTTGTGCCACCCCTCACCCAACGACCAGATTGCGATCACCCAGTTGTTGCGGCTCTGGTCCCGGGTGGCGAACGGGCGGCGGCCGAACGCATGGCAGATCGAGTTGACGGAGAACGTCGCGTGGTTCTGGAGGGCCATCCGGACGAGGCCGCCCCAGAGGAAGCCCCTCCATCCCAGGATCAGCGTGGGCAGGACGAGGCCGAAACCGAACCACAGGAGGCTCGTCCGCTGGACGAAGGCGACCACCGGGTCACCGACCAGGTGCCGGCAGTACCGCTCGCGATTCGCGGCCCGCCGGCGCATCGTCCAGCCCACGTGGGCGTGGAGCAGCCCCTCCCGCGGGCTGTGGGGGTCCCCGTCCCGGTCGGAATGCGCGTGGTGCTCGAGGTGGTAGGCGGCGAAGTCCAGCGGCCGTGCCGGCATCGACATCGCCCCCAGCACGAGCAGCACCCCCCGGACGACCGGACCGGTCTCGAAGCTGCGATGGGTCAGCAGCCGGTGGTAGCCGACCGTCATGCCGAGACCGATGACGACGTAGAGCCCCACGAGGAGGGCGATCTCGGGCCAGCCGACCCATTGGTGCCAGAGCTGCCGGATGGCGTATCCGAGAGCGAGCAGGGGCGTCACGACGCCGAGCACGTAGCCCACCCGGACCACGTCCCAGGGCAGGTGGTTCCTGGCCACGCCGATGGACATCGTGAGAACCGTGAGGCCGACGAGGACGCCGATGCCGGTCATCGGGCCCTCTCGCGACGACGGACGAGCTCGCGCAGCCCGAGGATCAGCGCGAGGCCACCGATCACGGCGTGGAACACGTTCTCGGGCCCGTCGATCATGAGCCCGAACGGATGGTGCACCACGACGCCGAGCGCCAGGAACCCGAGGTAGAAGACGCCGAAGGCGATCGCGGCGCGCTCGACCACCACCGGGTCGCGGGTGCGCGCCAGGATCGCCAGCAGGAGGACCCCCCAGAACACGTGGATCGCCGCATGCCACGGATCGCTGAGCAGGCGCGTCGCCTCGTGGGGATCCCGCCCGGTCGCGCGCACGAGGAGCGAGATGCTGCCCTGGGCGAGGAGGAGGAGGCCGACGCCGAAGACGTAGATCCGCAGCACGGAGGAGCTCTCCCGAAGGGTGCCGGTGAGCGGGACGGTCATGGTCCCGCCGCCGTGAGCGTGCGTGGACGCTCGGCCCCCCGGTTCAGCGTCGCGATGGCGGCCGCGAACAGCGCGAGCGCCAGGACGTGCGAGACGAACCAGAGCCACCGGCCGGGACCGTGCTCGAACCTCGACAGGTGCACCAGAGAGGCGATCAGCGTGCCGGCGACCAGGACCGTCGACCCGATGAGGAACGGGCGAACGGCCGCCACCCGCCGCTCGTACGCCGCGAGCGCCGCGCCGACCGCGAACGCCAGGAAGAAGGCCGCATACACGCGAGCGAGCACGGGTGTCAGCGCCCAGGGCCAGGCGTCGACCATCGCGTCGGGAGCGAGGAGCAGCGCCATCCCGGACGCGCCGAACACGACCGCCTCGCCGATGAAGAGCGCGGTCAGGCGGTGTCCTCCCGGCTCGGCCGGGCCCACCAGGCCCAGCGTCACGATGGCGACCGGCGCGAGGATGGGATCCACGAGATAGGTGAACATCCACAGCCACGGCACGCCGTCCGTCGTGAACTCCTCCCAGTACGCGAAGGTCATCAGCAGCACGAGCGCGGTGATGACGAAGAACGCGTAGAGCGCGATGCGGGCGTCCACGGCGCGGCGGACGAACGCCACGATGAGGATCACGACCCCCCCGCCGAGGTAGAGGGCCGCGATGAAGCGCGCGTTGAGGGGGCTGAGCCCCTTGAGCGGGATCACGATGTGGGCGGGGGCCAGCAGGCCGGTCAGGCCGATCGCGAAGTCCTGCAGCACGTTCAGCAGGAAGAACACCCGCAGCCACCGCGGCAGAGGCGACATCCGCGGGGCGCCGCCCGTTGCCTCCGCGGGGCTCACGGCGCGAGGGTCGCACCGCGCCCCCCGCCCGTCAACGCGCCCGGCGGGTCCCTCAAACGCCGGCGCTGGAACGCCTCCTGGGGGGTCTGACGGGCCGTCCATGGCCCTTTCAACCGGCGCCGGCTGGGTCAAACGCCGGCGCTGGAACGCCTCCTGGGGGGTCTGACGGGCCGTCCATGGCCCTTTCAACCAGCGCCGGCTGGAGGCCCACGGGGCCGCGGCGTCGGGGTGCTCCGGTAGCATCCGACGGGTGTCAGACCTCCTCGCCGGCCTCAATCCACCGCAGCGCGAGGCGGTTCTCCACGGGGACGGCCCCCTGCTGGTGCTGGCCGGCGCGGGCAGCGGAAAGACCCGCGTGCTGACGCACCGGGTGGCCCGGCTGGTGGGCGAGGCCGGGGTCCCCGCGGAGGCCGTCCTGGCCATCACCTTCACCAACAAGGCGGCGGGGGAGATGCGAGATCGCATCGCCCGGCTGGTGGGCCCGCGCGCGCGGGCCATCTGGGCCTCAAC
>JAXIPH010000256.1:0-7297 GCA_045403035.1 Thermoleophilia bacterium
CGCCGGTCATCGAGGCGAAGAGCGGCCCCTTGGTGACGGCGTTGGACTGGGCCGCGAACCCCGGGACGATCGGCACGACGGCCAGGGCTCCGGCCGCCAGCGCCGCGCCGGCGATCGCGAGTGGACGACGACGGTGCATGGCGCTCTCCTGTGCTCGCGCCCTCAGGCGGAGGGCGTTGCACCGGACCCTCCCCCTCCCTGCTCCCCTGGTAAAGCCCGCCGGGCCCAGGGAGGGCGCTCCTACGTGAGGAAGGGCGTCGTCACCGGGCCTTCCCGCTCCCGGGTCGCCTCGTAGAGGGAGATCTCCTCCTCGTGGGCGAGGGTCAGGGCGATGTCGTCCCAGCCGTTCAGGAGGCGCTCGCGCACCACCGGGTCGATCGCGAAGGGGATCTCACGTCCGCCGGGGGCCACCACCACCTGGCGCTCCAGGTCGACGGCGGCCGAGATCCCCGGCTCGCCCATGGCCTCGTCGAGGAGGGCGCGCGCCTCGGCTTCGGGCAGCTCGACCGGCAGGAGGCCGATCTTGTGGCAGTTGGTGCGGAAGATGTCCGCGAAGCTCGGGGCGATCACGGCCCGGAAGCCGTGGTCCTCGAGCGCCCACGGCGCGTGCTCCCGAGAGGAGCCGCAGCCGAAGTTGCGGCCGGCCACGAGGATCGACGCGCTCGCGTACTCGGGGCGGTCGAGCGGGAAGCCCTCCTCCCCCCTCCAGTCCATGAAGAGGAACTCGCCGAAGCCGGTGCGCTCGACGCGCTTCAGGAACTGCTTGGGGATGATCTGATCGGTGTCGACGTCGGACCGGTCCAGTGGGCAGACCACGCCCTCGACGCGCGTGAAGGGACGCATCAGACCACCTCCGCCAGGTCGGCGTCGAAGCTGCGGACGTCCACCAGGTGCCCGGCGATCGCCGCGGCGGCCGCCATCGGCGGGCTGACCAGATGGGTGCGCCCGCCCTTTCCCTGACGTCCCTCGAAGTTGCGGTTGCTGGTCGAGGCGCAGCGCTCGCCCGGCTGGAG
This sequence comes from Thermoleophilia bacterium, assembly GCA_045403035.1. Taxonomy (GTDB): domain Bacteria; phylum Actinomycetota; class Thermoleophilia; order Miltoncostaeales; family Miltoncostaeaceae; genus CAVXDY01. The sequence continues at coordinate 1,014 of JAXIPH010000256.1, forward strand.
GATGTCGTCGTTCATCGCCAGGCACATCGAGCATCCGGCGTCGCGCCACTCGAAGCCCGCCGCCCGGAAGACCCGGTCGAGGCCCTCGGCCTCGGCCTCGACCTTCACCTGCATCGAGCCGGGCACGACCATCGCCCGCATCCCGGTGGCCACCTGCTTGCCGCGCACCACGGAGGCCGCGGCCCGCAGGTCGGAGAGGCGCCCGTTGGTGCACGAGCCGATGAAGACCGCGTCGAGGGAGATGTCCTCGATGGCCTCCCCGCCGGCCAGGCCCATGTACTCGAGCGCCCGCCGGACGCCGTCGCGATCGGCCGGGTCGTCGTAGTCCTCGGGCGCGGGACCGCGGCCGGTCACCGGCGCGACCATGCCGGGGTTGGTCCCCCAGCTGACCTGCGGGGCGAGCGCCGCGGCGTCGACCTGGACCTCGCCGTCGAACCGGGCGTCCCAGTCGCTGGGCAGCTCACGCCAGCCCTCGACGGCCGCCGCGAAGTCCGCCGGCGCGCCGGGCCGCCCCTCGAGCCAGGCGAAGGTGGTGTCGTCGGGCGCGATCATCCCCGCCCGGCCGCCTCCCTCGATGGACATGTTGCAGACCGTCATGCGGCCCTCCATCGAGAGGGCGCGGATGGCCGCCCCCGCGTACTCGATGACGTGCCCCTGGGCGCCGGCCACGCCGATCTGGCCGATCGTGCCGAGGATGAGGTCCTTGGCGCCCACGCCGAGGCCCGTCTCGCCCTCGATGTTGATCCGCATGGTCCGCGGCGGCGCCTGGGTGAGCGTCTGGGTGGCCAGGACGTGCTCGACCTCGCTGGTGCCGATGCCGAAGGCGAGCGCCCCGAACGCGCCGTGGGTGGAGGTGTGGCTGTCGCCGCAGACGATGGTCATGCCCGGCTGGGTGACCCCCATCTCCGGGCCGATCACGTGGACGATGCCCTGGCGGGAGCTGCGCAGCGAGAAGAGCGGGATGCCGAACTCGGCGCAGTTGCGCTCCAGTGCCGCGACCTGGGCCGCCGAGAGCGGGTCGGTGATGCCGGCCTCGCGCCCGATGGTGGGGACGTTGTGGTCGACCGTCGCCAGGGTGCGGTCCGGCCGGCGCACGCGCCGGCCCTGCAACCGCAGGCCGTCGAAGGCCTGCGGCGAGGTGACCTCGTGCACGAGGTGCAGGTCGACGTAGAGGATCGCCTCGCCGTGCGCGTCGGCCGGGCGAACCTCGTGGGCGTCCCAGACCTTCTGGAACAGGGTCATGCCCATCACACGCCCCCCGTCGCGACGCGCTCGCCGTGCTCGGCGTGGCGGCTGGCGTTGACGGCCCGCACGTAGGCGATCGCGCTCGCCTCCAGGACGTCGGTCGAGACCGAGGTCCCCGCGACGCGGCGCCCGCCGATCTCGCAGACCACGCGCGCCTCGCCGAGCGCGTCGCGGCCGCTGGTGACGGCCGACACCTGGTACTCGAGCAGCACGCCGGTCGTGCCGGCAGCCGCGTCGATGGCCTTCATCAGCGCGTCCACCGGCCCGTCGCCGACGGCCTCGGCCTCGTGCCGGTCGCCGTCGGTGTCGCGCACCACCACGCGCGCCCGGGGCTCGTCGCCGGTGCCGCCCACGAAGTGGAGCTCCTCCAGCTCGAGGCCCTCACCCTCGGCCTCGACGCGCATCTCGTCGTGGACGATGGCCTCCAGGTCGGCCGCCGAGACCTGGCCCTTCCGGTCGGCCACGGCCTTGAAGCGCGTGAACGCCTGGGCCAGCTCGTCCCGGTCCAGCTCGTAGCCCAGCTCCACCAGCGCCGTGCTCAGCGCGTGCCGGCCCGAGTGCTTGCCCAGCACGATCTCGCTCTGCGCCAGGCCCACGGACGCGTAGTCCATGATCTCGTAGGTCAGCGGGTTGCTGAGCATGCCGTGCTGGTGGATGCCCGCCTCGTGGGCGAACGCGTTGCGCCCCACGATCGCCTTGTTCGGCTGCACCACGTAGCCGGTCATGCGGCTGACCAGCTTGCTCGTGCGCGTGATCTCCGGGGTGACGACGCCGCACCAGAGTCCGCCGAGCGCGTCGGCCCGCGTGCGCAGGATCATCGCGATCTCCTCGACGCTGGCGTTGCCCGCCCGCTCGCCGATGCCGTTGATGCAGCCCTCGATCTGGCGCGCGCCCACCTGGACGCCCGCCAGCGAGTTGGCGACCGCCAGCCCCAGGTCGTTGTGGCAGTGGACCGACAGGGTCACGTCGCGCAGCGCCGGGCAACGGTCGTAGAGCTCAATCAGGAACGCCTGGAACTCGGTGGGCATGGTGTAGCCCACGGTGTCGGGGATGTTGATCGTGCTCGCGCCCTCGGCGATGGCCGCGCCCACGACCTCGGCCACGAAGGCCGGGTCCGAGCGGGTCGCGTCCTCGCAGGAGAACTCCACGTCGTCGACCATGGATCGAGCGAGGCGCACCGAGTCCACGGCGGCCGCGAGCACCTGGGGGCGATCCATCTTCAGCTTGTAGGTGAGGTGGATGTCGCTGGTGGCGATGAACGTGTGGATCCGCGGATGCTGCGCGTCCCGCACGGCCTCGCCCGCCGCCGTTAAGTCGCGCTCGTTCGCGCGCGACAGGGCGGCCACGATCAGCCCCTCGGTCTCGACGGCGACCGCGCGGGTCGCCTCGAAGTCGCCGGGCGAGCTGATGGGGAAACCGGCCTCGATCACGTCGACGCCGAGGCGCGCGAGCTGCTGGGCGATCTCGACCTTCTCACGCGTGTTGAGGGCGATCCGGGGCGCCTGCTCGCCGTCGCGGAGCGTCGTGTCGAAGATCATGACCCGCTTGGCGGGGTCCTGCTGGGCGGGGGCCGTGTCGTCGGCGGTCATGGAGGGGTCTCCTCTCGAGTGGGCTTCGAGGCTGCGGTGCCCGGCACATCCGGGCGTGGGTGTCGGCAAGCTCCCCCTAGCGGGGGAGGAGCCCACGAAGCCGAAGGAGACCGCGCGGCGGGACGGTGGGGTGCGCGGCGTCCACGAGCATGCGAACCAGGATACCGGTGAGGGCCGGAGCGGGCAAACCCCATGCCGTGCTCGCCCCGCGGCGCGGGGCCCGCATTCCCGTCCGGCTCGATTCCGTCCGCTAGCCTCCCGCCAGTGCGCCGGGTTCCCCTGCTCCTCGCGCTTGTCGCCGGCGCCCTCCTCGGCTCGCTGCCGGGACTCGCGACGCCGTCCGCCGAGGCGGCCCCCACCCTCGCCCAGGTGGGCACGTTCACCCGGCCCGTGTACGTCGTTGCGCCGCCGCTCGACACGCGCCACGTCTTCGTGGTCGAGCGCGGGGGCACCGTGCGGCTGCTCGTGGACGGGGTCCGGCGCGGCGCCCCGTTCCTCGACATCCGCAGCCTGGTGCAGACGTCGGACTCGCGGGAGGACGAGCGTGGCCTGCTGTCGATCGCGTTCGCACCGGACTACGTCCAGAGCGGGCGCTTCTACGCCTACTACACGTCTCGCAAGCCCCCGGCGGCCCGCGCCGGCGACGTCGTCATCGACGAGTTCCGCCGCAGCGCCGCCAACCCGGAGGTGGCCGACCCGGCCACTCGGCGCACCCTTGTCGCCATCGACCACGACGATTATCAGAACCACAACGGCGGGCAGCTCGCATTCGGGCCGGACGGAATGCTCTACGCCGGCACGGGCGACGGCGGGGGCGGCGGCGACCCCCTGGGAAGCGGGCAGAGCACGGGGAGCCTGTTGGGCAAGGTGCTGCGGCTGGACGTCCGGCCCGGCGCGGCCCTCGCGCCCGCGGACAATCCGTTCGGCGCCGCCGGCCCCCAGGCGTGGGCCAAGGGATTCCGCAATCCGTTCCGCTTCTCCTTCGACCGGCTGACGGGAGACCTGGCCATCGGGGACGTCGGCCAGGAGGACATCGAGGAGATCGACTTCGTCACCAAGGCGGCCGGGCTGGGCCGCGGCGGCAACTTCGGCTGGAACATCCTCGAGGGCAGCAACCGCTTCGGCGCCGACCGTCCGGCGCGCCCGGACGAGCTTCCGGCCGGCTACATCGCCCCCGTGATCGAGCACGCCCACTCGTCCGGCTGGTGCTCGATCATCGGCGGCTACGTGGTGCGCGACACGGCGCTGCCGGAGCTCTACGGGCGCTACGTGTACGGCGACTACTGCCGGGGCGAGCTCTGGTCGGCCGCCCTCACCCCGGCGGGGGCCACCGGCGACGGTTCCACCGGCCTGCACGTGTCCGGGCTCAGCTCGCTCGGCGAGGACGGCTGCGGCCGGATCTATGCCACCTCCATCGACGGGCCCGTGTACCGCGTCGCGACGACGGGCGCGTGCGCGGGGCCGGCACCGGTCCCCTTCGCCGCACCGGACGGCCCCTCCGGGACGCCGAACGGACCGGGCGGGCGGCCCAGGGTGAAGCTCCGGATCTCGAAGCGCCAGAAGGTGCTCGGCGTGGGCTACGTGTCGCTGGCCCCGCGCTGCAACAAGGTCTGCCGCATCGTGGCCACGGGCAACCTCCTGCTGAGCAAGGGCAACGAGCCGAAGCTGCAGCGGGTGCGGCGGACGCTGGCCGCCAACGCCCGCGTGACGCTGAAGGTGCCCGTCCCCTTGCCGGCGCGCCGGCTGCTCCGCGCCCGGCTCGCAGCGCGCCCGCTGATCCTGGCCCGCATGGCGGTGACCGCGATCGACGTCGCCGGCGGGCGGCGCGTCGTGCGGACCCTGGTGATCATCGAGCGATGACCGCGCGGCCGTGGAACCCCCCGGACGGCGCGTTGACGCCGGTCCCGGGGGTGTAGGACCGTCGCGCCCATGACGCGATCCCGGCGAGTCCCCCTGTCCCTGGCCGCTCTCGGGGGGGCCACCGTCCTCCTGGCGCTGGCCGCACTGTGGGCCCCGCGCCCGGCGGCTGCCGCGCTCACCGCCGACTCCATCCGGATCGTGGACCGCCCCGCCTCGGTGCGGGTGATCGTCCACTTCCGCGGCGGGCGCCTGACCGGCCTGGCGAACCAGGTGGACACAACCGACCCGGACATCGCCGACGGGCACGCGGTGGTGCGCGTGAACGCCCGCGCCATCGGCACCAGAGCCCCGGCAGCCGGACGCGCCGGCGTCGTGGTGCAGATCGCGCGTCGCGGCGGCCACATCGTGGTGCTGCTCGACGAGCGGGTCGCGTCCGCGGGGCGGTTCAAGTTCGTGTCCTACCGGACCTCCGTGCCGCGCAACGTCCTGGTGATCGACCTCTGGAAGACCACGACGCGGCGGGCCGCGACCATCCGCGACGACGGCTGCCTGCGGATCACGGGCTGGGGCGGCGGGAGCGGGAGGACCGCGGCGCGCGGCCGGGAGCTGCAGCCCCTGTTCGAGCACAACGTGGTCCTCTCGCTGCGGCTCGAGGGCGCCGGGGGCGCGACGCTCGCGCTGAAGCCGTTCATCGCCCGCGAGGGCAGGTTCCGGCCCGACTTCTCGGGCTACTCGGTTCCGGGGCGCTGGAGCGGAACCCTGCGCCACTCCGTGTCCGGCCCCACGCGGGCGATGCTGGAGGCCTGGTCGAGCTCGGCCAAGGACGGCTCGCTCGAGTGCCTGGTGCAGGTGCCGGTGGTGCTGAAGCCCTGAGGCGGATCAGGCCGCGAGGACGGCGACCTGGTAGCGCGGGATGGCCGCGTCCCGCGTCACGATCGTCAATCCCTCGAGTTGCGCCTGGGCGACGAGCATCCGGTCGAAAGGGTCGCGGTGGACGGGAGGGAGCGCGGCCGCGAGCTCGCCGTGCGATGCGGTCACCGCCAGGGCGTCGAAGCCGAGGCGCTCCAGGGCCGCGACCAACGCCGGCGGGGACTCGAGACGGCCCAAGGTCCGCTTGATCCCGATCTCCCAGACGGTCGCCGCGCTCACCAACACCTCGGACGCCTCATCCGAGATCGCCTCGCGCGCGGGCGCCGAGAGGCGATCCTCCCCCGCGAGCCACCAGAGGAGCGCGTGGGCGTCGAGGAGGAGTCTCAGACCGGGCCCTCGCCACGAAACGGCGCCGCGATCTCCTCGGGAAGCGGATCGTCGAAGTCGTCGTGGATCACGACCCTCCCCCTCCACAGACCCGGGACCCGCCGCCCGGTTCGCGTCGGCAGCGCAACGAGCCGGGCGACCGGCCGGCCCGCCCGGGCGATGACGATCTCCTCGCCCTCGGCCGCCCGCTCCACGAGGCGTGACAGGTGGGTCTTGGCCTCGTGCATGTTGACCTGAGTCATGTCTTCAGGCTAGCGGGTGGACTAAGTCGGGTCTAGTCGGCCGCTACTCCACGTCGAGAGTGACGAACCAGGCCTGCTCGAAAGCCTCGAT
>JAXIPH010000252.1:0-5708 GCA_045403035.1 Thermoleophilia bacterium
GGGCCTCGCCGCCGCCGCCCTCGCCGCGCGAGTCCAGGAAGAAGATGTCGTTCGCGATCACCTCGACGTTCTGGCGCTTGGTGCCGTCCTGGGCCTGCCACTCGCGCCAGGACAGGCGCCCGTCGACGCCGATGCGCCGGCCCTTGACCAGGTAGGTGGAGGTGGTCTCGGCCTGGCGGCCGAAGACGGTCACGTCGAAGTAGTTGCTCTTGTCGCCCCAGTTGCCGGCCTCATCGCGCGAGCGCGAGGAGACCGCCAGCCGGATCGAGCAGATCGGATCCCCGCCCTGGGTGTGGCGCAGCTCCGGGTCGCGCGTCAGGCGCCCCACCAGGGTGACGCGGTTCAGGTCGGCGGGCATGGGTGTCCCTCCGGTCTAGCGCGGGCGTCGGCTGCCGCCGCCGCCGCGACCGCCGCCCCGGCCGCCGCGCTGGGGACGGCCCTCGCCCTCGGGGTGCGTGTCCACCGGAGCCGGCGAGCCGCTCGCGCGGACGCGCTCGGCCTCGTTCTTGTTGAGCCGGATGAAGAGCGCCCGCAGCACGACCTCCTTGCTGATCGACAGCACGCGCTCGATCTCGGCCAGCGACGAGGGCTCCCCGGTGCACGTGATCACCACGTAGCGGCCGTCGAGGTGCTTGGCCATCGGGAACGAGATCTTCTTCCGCCCCCAGTCGTTCACGTGCTCGATCGTCCCGCCTCCGTCGCGCACGAGCTGCTGGACCCTCGAGAGGATCTCCTCCTGCTGCTCCTCGTCCGCATCGGGGTTGAGGATGATCATGATCTCGTACGGGCTGATCCGAACCTCCGGAGGGTCGTGGCACGCAGGCGCCCCGGGACGACTGGGCCCCGGCAGGCGCGGCAGTATAGCAGCGGCCGAGGGGCGCTCTAGGATGCCCTGAAACCGCCGGAAGGGGTCCGATGAGCACCGTCAGGAGCTGGACGATCACCGCGATCGGCGTCGCCGGAGCGGGTGCCGGGCTCGCCCTGGTGCGCCGCCCGCGCCCGGCGCCCGCGGCCCTCGCCCCGCCCGCCCCGGGGACGCCGGAGGATCCCGCGGCGGCGCTCGACGCCGCCCGCGCACGGCTCCGCCGCCGTGCCGACGAGCTGCGGGCGCAGATCGAGTCGGCCGACCGGGCGCCCGCACCCCCCGGGTGAGCCTCGCGGCGGCCGCCGCGGGCGTGAGCGGCACCGACGCGGGGTCGGTGCGGTTCGCCGTAAAGGTCGACTGGGGCACCGGATCGCCGGCCCAGGCGGCGGTCACCCGCCGGATGTGCGGCGAGTGGCGGCGGGAGCCCTTCGCCTTCGTCCTCACGACCGGCGACAACTTCTCGGACCCCGACGGCGTGGCCACCCGCGACACCTTCTGGCGACCCGAGCGATGCGTCTCGAGGTGGGGGGGATCACCTACATCACCACCTCGGGCGGCGGCGACGCGCTCTACCCGTGCGTCCGCCTCGCCGAGGACCTCCGCAGCTGCCGCCTGGCCCACCACTTCCTCGACGTGCGGGTCTCGGTGCGGGCGATCGACGTGCGGGCGCTCACCCCGCGGGGCGCCACGCTGGAGCGCGTCCGGATCCCGGTCCCGCCCCTCCTCTGACCCGGCTCAGAGGGCGGCGCGCGGCCCCCGGCCGGCGACGGCAGACGCCCACGCGGTGGCGACGCGGGCGGTGAGCTGGCTCATGGCGGCGACGACCTCGCGGCGCTGGCTCTCCGTCAGGGGGGCCGGCGGAGCGAGAAGAGCCCGGTCGATGGCGCGCTCGAGCGCCAGGCTCCCGCCCAGCGTCACCTCGGCCGACGAGCCGGCCAGCCCGTGGCCGCGCCCATAGGTCTCCGCGCGGTCGAGGGCATCCACCAGGCTTCCGACCTGGAAGGCGTCGGCCAGCGCGTCCACCCAGGCGCGCACCACGCCGCGTCGCTCGGCGGGCGGAAGGCGCCGGTAGGCGGCCTCTGCCGGCCCCTCCACCAGCGACTCCACGGCGTCCGAGACGAGATCGGCCCGGTCGCGAAGGGCATCGGCCAGCATCGGGGCCACGGGCAGCTGCACCGCGGTCTGCCGGCTCGGCCGGGTTGGGCGCGCGGGCTGGCGTGCCAGCCATTGGCGCAGGGCCTCGGGGTCGAAGCGGCGGTGGCCTCCGGCGGTGCGCACGTGGGGCACCCGGCCCTCGCTCGCCCACAGGCGCAGCGTGCTCGGGCTCACCCCCAACGCGCGTGCTGCCGCCGACACCGAGAGCCATGGGCCTTCGGAGCGACGGGGCCGGCCTCCATGCCGTGTCGCGATGGGGCCTCCCCACCTCATTCCATCGACGACCGAAGCCGACACCGTACACCGTCCGCGTAACCGGCCGCGACGCGCACGGCCATGCGGTCCAGCGACCGCTCCACGGTCCGTTGCTCCTGCGGGCGGTCGACGAAGACGGGGGCCAGCACGCGATCCACCGCCCGGCGGAGCGCCAAGGCCTCGGTCACGGGTGCGTCGCCGGCCTGGCCGGAGGCGCCGTGGCGGAAGCCCTCCCACTCGGCGTCGCGATAGCAGTCGGCCAGGTCTCCGGTGTCGAGCGCGTCGGCCAGCGACCCGAGAGCACCCAGCACCCGCGAGTTGCGCGAGGCGGAGGGTCGCCCGGCGCCGCCCGGGCGGGTGCGGGCGAGCTCGTCCTCGAAGGCGGCGACGACCTCGTCCGCCGAGTCGGCCAGGGCCTGGGCGATCCCCGGCATCGCCTCGACGCGCGTCGGGACGAGCTCCTGGAGGCGGTGCTGGGGGGCCGGCGGAGAGCCTCCGCGCTCGGCCAGCCACCGCACCAGCTCATCCAGCTCGAAGCGCCGGTGACCGCCCGGCGTGCGCACGTGCGGCACCCGCCCGGCAGCGGCCCAGGCGCGGAGCGACGAGGAGCGGACCCCGAGCAGCTTGGCGGCTGCGGACACTGACAGCAGGCGCGGGCTCTCGTCCTCGACGGAAAGTCTGGGATCACTCAAATCGACGATGCCCCCCATCGACCGATTGTGGGCCCGGCCCGTATGCGCGTTCAAGCGGACTAACACTTTATGACCATTCCAAAGGTATTAAAAGCTCCGGTAAGCGGCCCAACCTCACCAAAATCTCCCAGCGAACGACCCCGAGCGCCCGCTCCCGAGGTCAGGCCGCGCCCGTGGATCCCGGCTCTCCCCCGCGGCGCTCGGTCTCGGCCGCCGCGCGCTCCCGGCGCACCCGCTTCCGCTCCTGGATCGCGATCGCGCCTCCCACCAAGGCGGTCACCCCGAAGGCGACGACGAACGCAACCCAGAGCTGGTCGGCGAAGGCCTTCCCCGCGAAGTAGCCCAGCAGCGCCGCCTGCGTCGCCCAGACGATCCCGCCCAGCACGTCGAAGAAGATGAACCGCGGATACGCCATCTGGCCGGCCCCGCACGAGAGGTTGATCGCGATGCGGATGCCCGGCAGGAAGCGGCCCACGAAGACGAGGGCCCCGCCCCGCCGCTTCACCATCCGCTCGGCCGCGAGCAGGCGGTCGGCTCCGGCGACGCGGGTCACGAAGCGCTTGATCGGCCCGCCGCCGCCGCGACCGATCCAGTAGGCGCACGAGTCCCCGATCACCGCCCCCGCCGCGCCGGCCAGGATCACCAGGGGCAGGCTGAGGCGGCCGTCCGCGGCCAGCACGGCCGCGGCCACGATGGCGGTCTCACCGGGCAGGATCGGGAAGACCCCGTCGCCGGCCACCACCAGCAGGACCGCCCAGTAGCCGTAGCCGGCCGCGTCCTCGCCCAGCCCTGACACGGAATCGAAGACGGACGCCGCGGCGAGGGCCGAGGCCAGGCCGCTCACGCATTCTCCGGGGGCCGGCGCTCGCGTCTCACCACGGGCCGATCATGACAGCGCCCGTGGGGAGCCGCGACCGAGCCCACCGCTATCCTCAGCGGGATGGGGCGCATCGCAGATGCCGTGCTCTCCCTCCTCGCCGAGGGCCCGGCGACCGCCGACGAGCTGGGGCGCCGGCTCGAGTCGAGCGGCGTCACGCGCTCGCGTGACCCCGCGGCCGCGGTGCGGCGGGCGACCCGCGACGACGCGCGCGTGATGCAGCTCGTGGACGGCCGGCTCGCCAGCCTCGCCCAGGCCCTGGCGGGGGTGGAGCTGACGACGGTGGTCACCGAGGAGGAGGCGGCCACGGGCTGCCTCGACCTGGAGCCGGACCTCGCCCCGCTGGCGATGCTCGGCCTCGTGGCCGGCGTCCCCCTGCCGCCCGGCGTCGTTCCGGGGCAGGTGGTGGTGGTCCGGGTGGAGGATCCCGAGCGGCCGGCCGTGTCGGCGCGGCGCATCGCCGCGGCCTCGCCCCGCCCGCGTGACGAGGCCGCCCTGCTGGCGGCGGTGGAGGCGCGCCTCGGCCGCGTCCGGCCGGATCGTCCGTGGGTGGCCCCGCCGGTCACCCATCTCGGTGCGCTGGCGGCCCTGGTCGCGGCCTGCGACGGCGCGCTGCGCGGCCCCGGGCGCCCCCTGTCGGCCGTGCTGGCGGAGGCCGGGTACGAGGTCCATCTCGGGTGGGTCGGCCCGGCCGGGACGGAGTGGGCGAGCCTGACCGAGGTGGAGGTGGCCGCGCTCGAGGCGGACGTCGCCGAGCTGCTGGCCGATGAGCGCCCCGCCGAGGCCGCGCTCGTCCTGGACCGCCTGCTGGCCGTGCTGCGGCGGCACCTGCCCGAGCGCGTCCCGGCCGCTCGCCGCCGCCTCGCGCGCACGCTGGTTCGCGCCGGCCGGTCCGGCGACGCGCTGGAGGTCCTGCGCCGGGCCTTCCCCGAGGACGACCCGGAGGACCGCTACGAGGCCGCCCTGATCGCCTACCGGGACGGCGACGAGGTGAGCGCCCGCCGCTGGGTCGAGGACGGGTTGGCCCGGTGCGATCCCGCCGGACCCTCCGAGCTGGCCGCCTGCCTCGCCGACATCGGCAGCGATCTCGACGCCCAGGCCGCCTACCTCCGCCTGCGCGCCGGGCTCCCTCCCCTGGAGGCCGATGCCGCCAGCGCCGAGCGCGTGGCCGCAGCGGTCACGGGGGTCGGTCGCTCGTACCTGGTCGAGGCGATGGTCGAGGAGGTGCTGGCGGCGCTCCCACCGGAGGATCTGGACCCCTTCCTCGCGCTGCTCGGCGATGCGGACGAGGCCGGTCGCGAGGCCTGCCTGGCGATCGCCGCGGTCCTGCCGCCGGCCGTGCGCCGACCGGTGCCCGGCGCGACGGGCCGAGGCGCCCGGTCGCGACTGGCCGCAGTGGCGGGGCTCGCCAACGCGCGCCCGGCCGCCGCGTGGGCGACCTCGCTCGAGGACGCCCCCGACCAGCGCCAGGTCGTCATCACGGTGGCCAAGGAGAACCGGCGGCTGTCGCCGCTCGTCGTGCTGATCGACGTCGAGGACCTCGGGGGCGGCGTCAAGGACGCGTTCTTCCTGCCGGACATGGCCGAGCCCCGGCTGCGGCGCGAGCTGCTCGAGCCCATGGCGGACCTGGGCCTCGCGTGCGAGCCCATGGACCTGCACGAGGCGATCGCCCTCGTGCAGGAGGCCCTCGCCCGCACCGCCGAGATCGGCTGGACGATCCCCTCGCTGGAGCACCAGCCGGTGCTGGACCGCATCGACCGGTGGGTCCTCCGGCCCCAGCGCGGGACCGGCCGGCGGCCGGTGGGCTCCTGAGCGGCGGGGCAGGCCGCCTTCTCGCTCAGGCCGCGCGTCGCTCCAGTGCCCC
>JAXIPH010000322.1:0-4075 GCA_045403035.1 Thermoleophilia bacterium
CCAAGCGGGTGAGGGGAGTCGAACCCCCGTCTGTGGCTTGGAAGGCCATTGCTCTACCGTTGAGCTACACCCGCGCGGCGGCGGTCAGGTTAGCAACGGCCCCCCGCGCATCCGCTCCCGCGCCCTACGTCCGCAGGGCCAGGCCCTCCTCGTGGAAGCGCCTCGCCCGGGCCATGTTCTCGAGGTCGGGGCCGTTGCCCTCCATCCCGGGGACCTCGAGGACGACGGGGAGCCCCTGGAGGTCCGGGCACCCCAGGATGCGGCGCATGCCCTCGTCGCCGATCTCGCCGTCGCCCAGGTTCTCGTGGCGGTCGCGGTTGGAGGCGAAGGCCACCTTCGAGTCGTTCAGGTGCAGGCAGCGCAGGCGGTCCAGGCCCACGACCTGGTCGAACTCGGCCAGCACCCGGTCGATCCCTCCCTCCTCGTGCACCGGGTAGCCCGAGGCGAACAGGTGCTGGGAGTCGAGGCAGAAGGCCAGCCGCGACGGGTGCCCCACGGCGTCGAAGACCGCCTTCAGCTGCGCGAAGGTGCGGCCGATCGTGTCGCCGGCGCCGGCGGTGTTCTCCAGGAAGACGGCGCAGTCGCCCGGGCTCGCCTCCAGCGCCTCGGCGATCCCGGCGCCGATCCGGTCGATGGCCTCGCCCTCCTTCGACCCCTTGAACGAGCCCACGTGCAGGACGACGCCGTCCAGGCCGAGGGCCTCGCCCGCGGTGAGGTGCTGCACCAGGCTCTCCACCGACGACCGGTAGATGTTGCGCGTGCCCACGGCCGGCTTGCCCGGTGGGCCGGTGGGGACCTGGCGGTCGGGCGCGCCGAGGTTGATGAGGTAGAGGCCGTGGCTCACCAGCGGGCCCATCCCGGCCTCCGCGGCGCCGGAGCGGAAGGCCGCGATCTCCTCCTCCTTGTGGTTGATCGGGCGCCAGGTGCGCGGGTTGTGGGTGAACACCTGCAGGCTCTCGCAGCCCAGGTCGCGGCCGCGGCCGATGGCCTTGCTGATCCCCCCGGACGACGAGACGTGGGCGCCGAATCTCACGGGGACTATCCTACGTTCGTGGCGAGGGAGCGACCCGAGGTGACCGGACCGGCGCGGGTGCGATTCGCCCCCAGTCCCACCGGCAATCTGCATGTGGGGGCGGCGCGCACGGCGCTGTTCAACTGGCTGATCGCCCGGCACACCGGCGGCACCTTCGTGCTGCGCGTGGAGAACACCGACGCCGAGCGCTCGACGGACGCGAGCGAGGCCGAGATCCTCAGGGCGCTCACGTGGCTGGGCCTCGACTGGGACGAGGGGCCGTACCGCCAGAGCGAGCGCGGCGAGGTCTACGCCGGCGCGGTCGAGCGACTGCGCGCCGCGGGAGCCGTGTACCCGGCTTACGAGTCCGACGAGGAGCTCGACGCCCAGCGTGCCGCCGCCCGGGCCGACAAGCGCGCCCCGGTGGTGCGCGGCCGTCGCGACCGCGACGCCGCCGAGATCGCCGAGCTGGAGGCCGCGGGCCGAGCGCCGGTGTGGCGCTTCGCGGTGGAGCTCCCCGGCAGCACCGTGATCGAGGACTACGTGCGCGGGACGGTCACCTTCGACCACGCCCAGATTGAGGACTTCGTGGTCGCACGCTCGGACAGCACGCCCACCTACAACCTGGCGGCCGCGGTCGACGACCTGGAGATGGGCATCAGCCACGTCATCCGCGGCGAGGACCACATCTCCAACACGCCCAAGCAGATGATGGTCATCCGGGCGCTGGGCGGCACCCCGCCGCAGTACGCCCACATCCCGCTCATCCTGGGCGAGGACAAGCGCAAGCTCAGCAAGCGCCACGGGGCGGCATCGGTCGAGGACCTGGAGGCCGCGGGCTTCCTCCCGCGGGCGGTGGTCAACGCCCTGGCGCTCCTGGGCTGGAGCTTCGACGACAAGACCACGATGTTCACGGTGCCCGAGCTGGTCGACGCCTTCTCGGTGGCGCGCATCTCCAAGAGCCCGGCGGTCTTCGACCTCACCAAGCTGCGGGTGATGAACGGGCGCCACATGCGCCTGATGCCGAACCAGGAGTTCGAGGAGGTGCTGGTCGAGTACCTGGCCAAGACCGGGTACCTGGCCGCCCGCGGCGAGGGGGCCGAGGCGCTGGCGCGGGCCAGCGCGCCCCTGGTGAAGCGCAAGATCGGCACGCTCGCCGAGTACGACGACCTGGCCGGGTGGCTGTTCGGCCCCCTCGAGATCGAGCCGGAGGCGTGGGAGGTGCTGACGCGCGACGTCAAGCACTCGATTCAGGTGATCGGCGGGGGCCTCGGGCGCCTGGAGAGCCTTCCCGAGTGGACCGCCGAGGCGGTCAAGGACGCCCTCCAGGACCAGCTCCACGTGATGGGGGAGGCCGCGCGCGACTTCCTGGAGCCCCAGCGCATCGCGATCACCGGGCGCCTGGTGTCCACGGGCATCTACGAGAGCCTGGCCCTGCTCGGCCGAGAGGAGGCGTTCGCGCGCTACCGCGAGACCCTGGGCCGGCTCGCCGACATCTGGGCGACCGCCTGATGACCGCCCGCGGCACGCAGCGCACCCTCATGCTGGTGGCCGGCGTCCTGTTCGGCCTCTTCCTCGTGGTGGCGTTCGTCTTCCGGCGCCTCGACATCTCCCAGGAGACGCTGTCGATCGTCGGCGGGGTGATGGCGTATCTGTTCCTCGCGGTGGTCGCCGTGGGGGTGTGGCGTGGTTGGCGGCGGAGCCGCCGCCAGCCGGGTGCCGCGGCCAGGCGCTACGTCTCGCGGCATCCCGCCGTGGCCGAGGTCGTGGGCTCTCCGGTGGACGTCGGGCCGCCGGAGGGGGACGTTTCCGCCGCCGGGGGACGGGCCGCCCAGGCCAACCTGGCCGTGCCGGTCAGCGGCCCCGAGGGCGAGGCGCGCGTCGACCTCGTGATGGCCCGCATCGCGCGGGAATGGGAGGTGCTGTCGGGTACGTTGGTCGCCGACGGCGAGCGGGTGCCACTCGTCGCGGGCCCCCCCGAGGGCGCCGCGGACGATCCCGACGGGGAGGGGTGATGGCGGATTCGAGCATGGGGCTGCACGAGGCGAGGGAGGACCTCGCGCCGCAGACCCTCGACCGGCACCGGAGCATCGTCTCGCTGATGGAGGAGCTGGAGGCGATGGACTGGTACGACCAGCGGATCGACGCCGCCGGCGACGCCGAGTTGAAGGACGTCCTCGCCCACAACCGGGCCGAGGAGACCGAGCACGCGGCGATGACCCTGGAATGGCTGCGGCGCCACGACCCCGCGCTCGACGGGAGCCTGCGCACCTACCTGTTCGCCGAGGGCTCCATCCTGGCGGTGGAGGAGGCGGCCCAGGGCGGTGGCGGTGACGGGGACGGCGGCGAGCCGGGCGACGGCAGCCTCGGAATCGGCTCCCTGCGCGGCGACGAGCAGCGATGAACCACCTGCTGCGGCCGCTGGCGCCGATCTCCGACGAGGCGTGGGAGCAGATCGGGGACGAGGCGCAGCGAGCCCTGCGCACGTTCCTCGCGGCGCGCCGGCTGGTCGACTTCTCCGGTCCCCACGGATGGGAGCACTCCGCGCTCGGCCTCGGCCGGGTGGACCCGGTCGCGCCCGGCCCCGCGGCCGAGGTGGAGAGCCGCCTGCGTCGCGTGCAGCCCCTGGTGGAGCTGCGCACCCCGTTCCGCGTGACGCGGGCCGAGCTGGACGCCGCCGACCGCGGTGCCCCGGACGCCGACTGGGACGTGGTGATCGAGGCGGCCCGCCGTGCCGCGCTCGCCGAGGACCGCCTGGTCTTCCAGGGGTTCCCCTCGGCCGCGGTGAAGGGGCTCGTGGCCACCTCGCCGCACCCCCCGATCACCATCGGCGAGGACTACCACCGCTATCCGAACCACGTGGCCCAGGCCGTCGAGACCCTGCGGCGGGCCGGCGTGGGCGGGCCCTACGCGATCGCCCTGGGTCCGCGCTGCTACACCGGCGTGATCGAGTCCACCGAGCACGGCGGGTACCCGGTGCTGGAGCACCTGCGCCTGATCACCGGGGGCCCGGTGGTGTGGGCGCCGGCCGTCGAGGGGGCCGTGGTGCTGAGCCAGCGGGGC
>JAXIPH010000018.1:0-3944 GCA_045403035.1 Thermoleophilia bacterium
GGGTGAGACTTGATGACCTCCGCCGGCGCCACCCGCCGGCGCGCGCCCTCAGGCCGTGGCGGCGAAGATGATCCGCTCCCGGCGCACCTCGACCACGATGGCCCCGCGCTCCCGGCCCGCGCCCGCCCACCTCAGCACCGCGTGGGCGCCCTTCTGCTGCAGCGGCGCCCACCCGGACGCCCCCGCGGCGATGGCGGAGTGGCGGTCGACGGCCGCCTCGCGGCCCCGGGCGGCGCCGCCGGCGTCCAGCCAGACGACGTCCTCGGCGTAGCAGGCGGCCAGCGCCTCGCGGTCACCCGCCCTCGTCGCGGCGAGGGCGGCCTCCAGCACCGGCCGCGCCGCCGCCTCGCGGTCGGCATCGCTGGGATGCCCGCCCGCCGCCACTACATCTGGGGGGAGGGCTCGATCGAGCGCGCGAAGAGCGGGATCAGCTCCTCGGAGAGCAGGGAGGGCGCGGTGTCGACCAGCGAGGCGACCAGCCCCATCCGCTCCTCCTGCGCCTTCTCGCGCAGCGCCTCCCAGCCCTCGCGCTCGTCCTCGCGCTCCGGGGGGACGAGGTCGGCCATCGTCATCGCCACCTTCTCGGCCACGCGCGGCGTCGAGAGCTGGTGGTGCGCGTCGACCAGCAGGATCAGGCGCACCCAGCCCACGCCGCCGTACTCCACCGCCTGCCGGCTCCACTCGGGAGAGACGTGCGGCCGCAGCCCCTCGAGGAGCTGGTTCCAGCCCTCGGGCGCGCTCACATCCGAGCCAGGAGGTCCGCCTTCTTCGCGGCGAACTCCTCGTCGGTGACCAGGCCCTCCTCGCGCAGGCGCGCGAGCTCCCGGATCAGCTGGGCCGGCGAGTCCGGATCGGGCGGTTGGCGGAAACGGCCGATGCCCGGGGCCTCACCCACGAGGCGCGACAGGTCGTCCACCGCCTGGCGGGCCTTGTTGCCGGCCGACTCGAAGGCGCGCGTCAGCTCCTGGCGCATGTCGCGCACGGCCTGCCGGATCTGCTCCTGGGGGTCGGCCACCCGGACAGCCTAATGCACGCGGCCGGAGCTTGACCGGGCGCGGGGGCGCGGTGGTACCGTCCCCAGTTGATGAACCCGGAAACGACCGTGCGGGGGGTGGACCGCTCGGAGCTCGCCCGGCTCGCGACCGAGGCGCTCGAGCGCGTGGCCTGCGCCGCGGGGCGGCGACTCGACCGCCACGCCGGCGGTTACGGCCTCTCCGACGCGAAGCTGGAGGTCCTCGACGTGCTCTGCTGCCGTCAGGACCGGCGCGCGTGCCTCCACGCCCTGGGGGACGAGCTCGGGGTGACCCGCCCCAACGTGACCAAGCTCGTCGACGGGCTGGAGCGGACCGGGCTGGTGGAGCGGCTTCCGCACCCCAGCGACCGGCGCATGGTCCAGGCGCACGTCACCGACCAGGGGATGGCCGTGGCGGCGGACGCCCTCCCGGGTCGCAGCGAGCTGATGGAGCGCCTGTGGGACGCGCTCGACGAGCGCGAGCTCGAGCTGCTCGTCGCCCTGCTGGACGCGGTCGCGGAGCGCACCGCCGACCTCGGCGCCCCCCCAACCTGAGTCCCTCGAAGTCCTAGCGGTCCCCGATCGCGACGTAGTCGCGCTCGTCCGCGCCCACGTACACCTGGCGCGGCCGCGAGATCTTCTGCTCCTTGTCGCCGATCAGCTCCCGCCACTGTGCGACCCAGCCGGGGGTGCGGCCGATAGCGAAAAGGACCGTGAACATGTCCGCCGGCATCCCGAGGGCCTCGTAGATGAGGCCGCTGTAGAAGTCCACGTTCGGGTAGAGCTTGCGCTTGACGAAGTACTCGTCCTGGAGCGCAATTCTCTCCAGCTCGACCGCGATGGCCAGGAGCGGGTTCACGCCCGTGACCTCGAAGACGTCGTCGCAGGCCTTCTTGATGATGGTCGCGCGGGGGTCGAAGTTCTTGTAGACCCGGTGGCCAAAGCCCATCAGGCGCTCCTTCCCGTCCTTCACCCCCTCGATGAAGGCCGGGATGTTCTCCACCGTCTTAATTCGGCGGAGCATCTGGAGCACCGCCTCGTTCGCGCCGCCGTGCAGCGGTCCGGAGAGGGCGCTGACGCCGGCCGCGACGGCTGAGTACGGATCCACCTGCGAGGAGCCCACGCTGCGTACCGCGCTCGTCGAGCAGTTCTGCTCGTGATCAGCGTGCAGGATGAAGAGCACGTCGAGGGCCCTCACGATCCGCGGGTCCGGCGTGTACTTCGGGACGCCGGTGGTGAACAGCATCGAGAGGAAGTTCTCGGAGTAGGAGAGCTCGTTGTTCGGGTAGACGTACGGCTTGCCCGTGACGTGCCGGTACGCGAAGGCGCCGAGGGTCGGCATCTTCGCGATCAGGCGGACGATCTGCCGGTCGTTGCTCTCCGCGTCCGCGATGTCCTTGGCCTCGGGGTAGAACGTGCTCAGCATCCCGACGCTGGACTGCAGCATCCCCATGGGGTGGGCGTCGTAGCGGAAGCCCTGCATGAACGTGCGCACGTTCTCGTGCACGAACGTGTGATGGGTGATCTCGTGGGTCCACGCGTCGAGCTGGGGCTGGGTCGGCAGCTCGCCGTACACGAGGAGGTAGGCGACCTCCAGGAACGAGCTGCTCTGGGCGAGCTGCTCGATGGGGTAGCCGCGGTAGCGCAGGATGCCCCGGTCACCGTCGAGGAAGGTGATCGCGCTCCGGCAGGACGCCGTGTTCATGAACGCCGGGTCGTAGGTCATGAGCCCGAAATCGTCGTCGCCTACCTTGATCTGGCGAAGATCGGTCGCGCGGATGGTTCCATCGGCGATCGGGAGCTCGTAGGAGGCGCCCGTCCGGTTGTCGGTGATGGTGAGGGTCTCGGCGCCGGACCCGTTGGAGACATCAGTGGTCGCCGTCGACTGCTGCGTGGTCATTGAAGGCTGTCCCTTGACGCGGTTCCGCACCTACCGGTGCCGATCTCTTCCTCGGTCGATTCTAGTGACGACGGTGCCCGCCGCGACGCCATCCGGGGCCGTTTGCGGGGGCTGGTACCATCGTTGGGCCTGCGTACGCGCGGGCACTCGGCATTACGCCGCTTGACCCGGCCGCCGCCTGCGGCGGCCCCACCAAGACTTCTGGAGGACCCATTGGCCGAGCGCGAGAGCTCTCTCGCCGTGCTGGTCGACTTCGAGAACATGGCCCGACCCGGGGCCAAGGGACGAGGCGACTTCGACATCCATCTCGTGAACAACCGACTGGCCGAGAAGGGCCGGGTGCTGGTGAAGCGCGCCTACGCGGACTGGAGCCGCTATCGCGACGCCCGGCACGAGCTGCAGAACGCCGGGCTGGGGCTCATCGAGATGCCCTCCGCCCGTGAGGGCGCGAAGAACCGCGCCGACATCCAGATGGCGGTCGACGCGATGGAGCTCGCCTACAGCCGCGAGCACGTCGACACCTTCGTCATCGTCTCTGGCGACAGCGACTTCACGCCCCTCGTGGGGAAGCTGCGCGAGCTGAACAAGCGCGTCATCGGGGTGGGCAACCGCGAGTCGGCCAGCGAGCTGCTGATCGCGAACTGCGACGAGTTCATCTTCTACGACCTCCTGGCCGCCCAGGCCGCCGGCTCGACGCCGCGCCGCTCCGGCGGAAGCGGCCTCAATCCGCTCCAGCTCCTGCAGGAGACCCTCACCGCGCTGCAGCGCGAGGGCACCGAGTGGCCGCTCGCGAGCGTGGTCAAGGACTCCATGCGCCGTAAGTACCCCGCCTTCGACGAGAACGAGCACGGCTTCTCCACGTTCTCCAAGTTCCTGGAGGAGGCCGCGACGGCCGGGATCGTGCGCATCGAGACCGACCCGCGCAGCGGCACCTACCGCGTCGAGCTGGCCGGGGGAGCCGCGGGCCCGCTGCCCCAGGCGGCGCCCGGCGCACCGGTCGCCGACCGCGCGAGCGACGAGGGCGACGGGCGG
>JAXIPH010000356.1:0-7908 GCA_045403035.1 Thermoleophilia bacterium
CGACTCGGTGAGCGGCAGGAAAACCCACGAGGACCACTTCGGGATCATCGACCGCGTGCTCTGGCCGGTGGTCCAGGACGGGCGCCTCGAGCGGCTGGGCTACATCTTCCTCGGTAGTTGGTTCCTCGAGCAGTTGCGCCACGAGGCCGGCGTCTACATCGACTGGGACGTCCTGCGCGACCTCCCCCCCATCGCCCGCAAGCTGTACGGGCTGCTCGAGAACGACCGCTTCGAGGAGGGCGAGGACGGGGAGGAGTGGCAGGCCTACTGGATGGGCGCGCCGCTCTTTGCCAGCGTCGGCTCGACCTGCGCCCGCGAGCGCGACAACGTGGCCGCGGTGGCCCGCGCCTGCGAGGCGATCGCCAGCCATCCCGGCACCGGGTACCGCTTCGCGCGCGAGCGGGTCGCCGTGGACGGCAACCTGGTGCAGCAGCTGGTCGTGTGGCGGCCCGCCGGCAGCGCGGGGCGTCGTGTGCCCCGGCTGCTGCGCAGCGCTACCGGTTGAGCCGCCGCGCGCCTGGGCGTGACCCGTGACCCCGGACGCTCCGCACGGCGCGCCATGCGTGCATGCATGCCGCCAGGGTTGGGAGCAGGAGGGCTTGCCGGCATGAGGGCGAACCTGCAAGCATGAACGCCGTCGTGCCCCCGCGCCTCATCACCGTCGCCGCCGCCAAGGGGGGCGTCGGCAAGACCACCCTGGCCTACGAGCTCGCCGCCGCCCTCGCCGGTGTCCTCGTGGACCTCGACTGGGATGCCGGAGGCGCCACCCGGATGTGGGGCTTTGATCCGAGCCGGGCGGCGCGCGCGCCGCTGCTCGACGGCCTGGAGCGCGGGCCCGAGGGGAGGACCCCGCGCCTGAAGCGCCGTCCGAACCAACCCGAGCTGCTGCCGTCGCACCCGGACCTGTCGGCCAGCCGCATCGACGCCGACCTGGTGGCCGACTGCCTGGGCGCCTGGGCGCTGGCCTGGGGGCGCCCGTACGTGATTGTGGACACCCACCCAGGCGCCAACGCGCTCACCGACGGCGCCATGCAGGTGGCCGACCTGGTGGTGGTGCCGGTTGTGCTGGCGGCCCGCGAGATGGACGCCCTCGAGGCGATCGTGGCCGACTATGCCGACTACCGGCTGCTGCTGGTGCCCACGATGGTCCCCACGGTGCCCCCGCGCCGCTTCGTCGACCGCCTGGCGGCCCTGGCCGACGGGCGGATCGCGGTCGCACCCCCGGTCTCCGAGCACCGCTGGGTGCGCCGGCGCCTGCGCCGGGCCGCCCTCGTGACCCAACCCAACCCCGGCGTGCGGGTGCGCGCCGCGGCCGCCGAGCTGCGGGCGGTCGCTGAGTCGGTGGAGGTGGCTTGTGGCTGACCAGACGAGCGGCATCGAGGTGATGAGGCGGCGCATGGAGCGCGCCAGCCGCCAGCCGCCGCCCCCGCGCCGGGCGCGCGAGGCCGACGATGCGCCGGCGCCGTCCCCGGTGGGGGAGGGGACCGGTGCTCCGCCGGCCACCACCGCCGATCCCGCGCCGAGCGCTGCGCAGGCCCCGCCACGTGCCGCCCTCGCCACGCCGAGCCCGCGCCGGCGGGCCCGGGCCGATCCGGCCCGCCTCGCGGCCGACCTGCCCCCGGCGAACCTCGCCATCCGCGTGCGCCGGCCGCTCGATGAGCGCCTGGCCGACCTGATCCACGCCCTGCGGCATGACGGGGTGCGCACGAGCAAGGTGGAGATGATCGAGATGCTCCTGTGGGAGCTCCCCGAGGAGGATCACCAGGCGGTGCGCGAGCGCCTGCGGCGCTTCCGCGAGTGGGCTCCCCGCGGGCCCAGCGCTCCGCTCGGCGACCCGGACCGCTCCTGAAACGACACCGGCCGGACCCCGAAGGGCCCGGCCGGCGAGACGAACTCCGAAAGCTTGGGGCTAGACGCCCGGGGGCTTCGGGAAGCGGTGACGCATGGTGTACTGGTACGGCGTCGAGAAGAGCAGGTCGCCGATGTCCTCGGCCGTCCGCTCGATCGTCTGCGTCCAGATGGTGTCCGCACCCGGGATGATGAGGTCGAAGTTGAAGCTCATCAGTCCGATGAGCTCCTTGACCGGCATCATTGCGCCGAGGTTGTCGAACGGTGTGGCCGTGAGGGCCCACGAGCGGATCGCGCCGGCCGAGGCCGTGCGGATCGACTCGGGCTTCAGCTGGAAGCGGTGCTGACCCTCGGTCTCGGGACGGCCCATCGCCTGCGCCGTCGCCTTGGTGACCTCGGACGGGAGGTAGGTGAGATCCCACTTCGTCGTCCGGAGGCTCGGGTCGGTGATCAGCCGGAGGTTCATGCGACCGTACTTCGGGTCGCCGTAGAAGCTCGGCTTCGCCGGGAGCTCGGCGTCGTCGTACCGGCCCGTCGCGGTGTGGATGAGGTACCCACGCCGCTCCATGGTGAAGTTGAAGTAGTCGTTGCCGAAGCCGCCGTACCCGTCGTCCTCCTTGCCACCGTGCTCCTGGCAGACGATGTAGGCGATCTTCTTCGGGAACCCGAAGGGCTCACGGCCGGCGAACACGGCCGCGTCCTGCGTGAGGTACATGTACGGGTAGTACCCGGCGTAGTACGTGTTGCCGTCGTGGCCCTTGCAGGACGCCGACACGGTCACGCCCATCTCGCCATAGGGGCCGAGACCGGTGTGAAGGTGGTCGACGTACCAGAACTCGACCACGTCGTCCTCGAGGTCGAGGCACTTCGGCAGGATGCGCCGAAGGGCGGCCTCGTCCACGCGGTAGAAGAATGCCGACCACCGCGAGTTGGTGTAGGTCAACGGGACGATGTCGTAGTCGACGAGCGGGTCTGCGATGCCCTGCGAGATGATGTCGCGCTTGTCCCGGTCAAGGGCAAGCGGCGGGGCGTCGCCGGAGTCGATCCACGGAACGCTCGTGACGTTCAGCTGCGCCATTGCGCTGTTCCTCCTTGGAATGACGTCACCGCGGCGGAGACGATCCGGTTGACGGGTCGTCCCCCGCCGCGCGTGTACACGATCTGATCTGCCTTACGCGCCGAGGCCGATGGGCTTCGGGAAGCGGTGCCGCAGGCCGTAGCGGTACGGCTTGGCCGCGCCCGCCCAGGTCGCGTCCCGGGTGTAGGTCTCGGTCCAGGGGACCTCGCCGGCCGGGATGATCAGGTCGAAGCTGAAGGTCATCAGGCCGATCATCTCCTTGGGCGGCATCTCATGCCCGAGGTTGTCGTACGGCGTGGCCTGCATGAACCAGTTGAAGCTACCCGGGCTGGCGGTGCGGATCGACTCGGGCTTCACCTGGAAGCGGTGCGAGCCCTCGGAGTCGGGGCGCCCCATCAGGGTGGCCAGCTCCTTGGTCACTGTGGAAGGCAGGTACACCAGCTGCCACTCGGACTTGGAGATGTCCGGCGCGGTGACGACCTTCATGTTCATCCGGCCGTACTCCGTGTTGCCGTAGAACTTCGGCTTCGCGGAGAGGTCGGCGTCGTCGTACTTGCCGGTGGTCGAGTGGATCACGTACCCGTTGCGGATCATGAGGAACGAGAAGTAGTCGAACTGGTAGTTCTTCCCGTCCATCACGCCGTAGCCGTCGTCGGGCGCCCCGCCGTGCTCGAGCACGCGGATGAAGGCTTCCTTCTTGGGGAAGCCGAGCACGCGGCCGGCGTCGATCGCGGAGTCCTGGGTCAGGTACATGTACGGGTAGTACCCGGCGTAGAGCGTGCGTCCGTCGCCAGCCTTGTGGCTTGCGGCGATGGTCACGCCCATCTCGCCGTACGGGCCCAGCATGGTGTTGTTGTGGTCGACGTACCAGAACTCGACGATGTCGTCCTCGAGGTCCAGGCAGTCGGGCAGAACGCGACGAAGCTGCTTCTCGTCACACCGGTAGAAGAAGGCTGACCACCGTGAGTTGGTGTAGGTCAGCGGTAGAACGTCGATGTCCCAGACGGGGTCGACCAGCGAGTAAATGAACGCGGTCTTCTCGTCACGGTCGACGGGCGACGGCGGAATCTCTCCGGTCTCCGCGCCTGGGATCTGCGTCACGGCGAACTGCTCGGCCATAGACGGACTTCCCCCTTAATCGGTGAAGGGCAGCTGCACACGAATCGCAAGGGCGCTCGCAAGGCGACCGCTGGGCGTGAAAAGCGATGCTGCCCAGAGGCGTGGCATCCCCGCGAACGGTGCAAGCAGCATATGTCACTTGCTGGGGGTCGTCAACGCCGCCGATCGGGGGAGAGGGTGGGGATTACCCCCTTGAGATCCCCCATGGCAAGCCGGGTTGCGCATACCAGGACGGAGTTCGTGCCGATGTTGACAACCGCCGCCCCGGTCGGGGTAGGGTCGCCCCGATCCGAGCGTCGCGCGGCCCGCGTGACCGGCATCGCCGGCGGGGCCGGGGTGGGAGACTCGGGCGTACTTCGTTCGACGAGACAGGGGGCGAACGTGAAGAAGCGCTCGTGGGGCTGGCGACTGGTGGCGATCGTCGCCGGCGTGACGCTCGCGGTGGGTCTGGTGGCCTGCGGGGATGACGACGACACGGCGGGCGACACCGCCACCAGCGGGGGAGGGGGGGCCACCCTCAACCTCGCCTATGTGACGACCGCGACGCACCCGTACGGGCTCGCGGTGGACGACTTCGCCAAGAGGGCGAACGCGACCGGGGAGCTGAACATCACGACCCAGGCCAGCTACCCGCAGGCCGAGCCCCTGCTGCTCGCCGACGTCCGCAGCGGCGTCGTGGACATGGCCACGATCTCGAGCGCGATCTGGGACACCGCCGGGATCGACGCCTTCCAGGCGCTCCAGGCGCCCTTCCTGATCACCAACTACCCGCTCGCCCAGGAGGTCGAGGCCGGCGACATCGGCAAGGCGATGATCGCCGACGCCACCACGGAGGCCGGCGACCTTGTGGTGCTGGCGATCCACGAGGGCGGGCTGCGCAAGCCCTTCGGCAAGGACAAGCTGACCTCCCTGGCCGCCTTCAAGGGCACGACGGTCCGCGCCCCGCAGTCCAAGGTGCTCGCCGCCGGCCTCAGCGCCCTGGGCGCGAACGCCGACCCGCTGCCGCTGCCGGACGTCTACCAGGCGCTCCAGACCGGTACGGTCGACGGCGTCGAGGCGAACCTGCCGCTGATCTATCTGTCCAAGTGGTACGAGGTCGCCAAGTACGTCACCGGCAACGTCAACCTCTGGCCCTTCCCGACGGTGCTCGCGATCAACAAGGCCAAGTTCGACTCGCTGACCGACGCCCAGCAGGCGGCGCTCACGTCGACTTCCTCGGGCATCACCGCTTTCTCGATCGGGATCTTCACGGCCCCGGGCAGCACGATCCCCCAGGACCTCGTGAACTGCGGGGCTGAGTTCGTCAGCTCGAGCGACGCCGAGAAGGCCGCGCTCGAGAAGGCGGGTGCGACCGCGGTGAGCCAGCTGGCCTCCGTGAGCCAGGACTTCGTCACGCAGATCCAGGCGGTCAAGGACGCGACCCCGCCTCCGCCCGCGCCGCCGCCGTTCCCCACCACCGAGACCGGGGCCTGCAAGCCGCCGCCCGGGTAAGAGCCGAACACCGAACGCCCACACCGGAGCGCAAAGGGCGACACTCTGAGGCGTCGCACCGGCCCGGCCCCCGAGGGGGGGGTCGGGCCGGCGTGCACGCGGCGTTAGGCTGGCGGGGGAGCGCGACGTGACCAGCACGACACATCCCGGCACGGAGGCCACGCCGTCACACTCCGCGGACCCGCTGGCGCGCGGCCTGGCGTTCTGCGCCCGCTGGCTGGAGGTCTACTCGCAGGCGGTGGTCGGGATCGCCCGGGTGGGCACGGTGATCGCGGTGCTCATCGTGATCGCCGCCCTGGCGGGGAACGTCTTCACCCGTCAGGTGCTCGGCTTCTCGCTCTTCGGCACCGAGGAGCTGGCCCGCTTCGCCTTCCTCTGGGCGATTTGGCTCGGGGTGTCGCTGGCCGTGAAGCGCGGGGCGGTCACGGTCATCACCTTCGTCGCCGACGCCGGGCCGCTGTGGTGGCAGCGCTCGGTGAAGACCTTCGCGGGCATCACCCTGGGGGTGCTGCTGGTCTACTGCTGCTGGCGCTCGACCGAGTTGGCCACCGACCAGTTCACCACCCACGGCTCCTCGGCGTCGCTCGGCATGCCGTTGTTCTACCCGGTGGTGTCGATGCCGGTCGGCTACTACTTCATCACCCTCCACTACGCCGCCGCGGTGGCCGCCGGGGCGGCGCGGCTGGCGGCCGGCGGGCGCGTGGCGCTGCGCCAGGTGGGCCTTGCGCTGATCGGGGCGGCCGCGATCGGCGCGGTGGTCTGGCTGGCCGTCTACGGCCTGCTCGAGGCCGGCGCGGCAACGCTGATCGCCCTCGGGGTGATCTTCGTGGCCCTCACCCTGGCCGGGATGCCGATCGTCTTCATGCTCTCGATCGTCGGGATCATCGCCTTCCTGCCGAGCTTCTTCGGCCTCGAGTTCTTCCCCACGGCGGACCCGCTGGTCCCCTTCGAAATCACCCAGTCGGCGATGGGCCTGACCGCGAGCGGCTACCTGATCGTGATCCTGATGTTCCTGGTGGTGGCCGAGGCGATGAACGCCAGCGGGATGACGGTGCGCCTGATCACCTTCGCGGCCGCGCTGGTCGGGCACCTCCGGGGGGGGATGGCCTACGTCTGCCAGGTCACCTCGGCCCTGGTGTCGGGGATCTCGGGCTCGGCCCAGGCCGACGCGGCGATCATGACCCCGCTGCTGGTGCCGGCGATGGAGCGCGAGGGCTACCGGCGCGACGTGGCCGCCGCGGTGGTCGCCGGCGCCTCGATCAAGGGCCCGATCGGGCCGATCTCGATCATGTTCATCGTCTACGGCTCGATCGTGCCCTCCGCCTCGATCTCGAAGCTGCTGCTGTCGGGCCTGACCGCCGAGATCCTCCTGTTCTTCTTCCAGGCCGCGACGGTCTACGTGGTCGTGCGGCGGATGGACTTCCTCGTCAAGCGCCGCTTCGCCGGCCTCGCGACCGTGGGGCGCACCGGCCTCGCGGCCCTGCCCGTCCTGGCGGTCCCGTTCATCATCCTGGGCGGCATCTTCAGCGGGGTCTTCACCCCGACCGAGGCGGCCTCGGTGGCGGCGGTGGTGGCCCTCGGGCTCGCCTGCTTCTGGTTCGGGAGCCTGGCGCCCCGCCAGCTGCCGGGGGTGCTGGTGCTCGCCGGGCTCGAGGCCGGCATCGTGATGCTCCTGATCGGCGACTCGGCGATCCTCGCCCAGGCGCTCTACTTCGACCGCTTCGGGGAGTCGCTGGCCAACTTCTTCGGCGACCTCACCGACAACAAGTACGTCTTCCTGCTGGCGGTGAACCTGATCCTGCTGGCGGTCGGGATCTTCCTCGAGCCGCTGCCGGCGCTCTACATCCTGGCGCCGCCCCTGTCCCTGATCGCGGCCACCTACGGGATCGACCCGGTGCACTTCGGCCTGATCATGGTCTTCAACCTGGTGCTCGCCCTGATCCACCCGCCCATCGGCCTGGTGCTCTTCCTGGTGTCGAGCATGGCCAAGGTCTCGGTGGAGCGATTGTCGATCATGATCTTGCCCTGGCTCGCGGTGAGCCTGGTGGTGCTCTTCCTGATCACCTACCTGCCGACCGAGGCCGTCATGGCCCTCTCGAACCTGATCGAGTGAGGCCGGCCGCCGCCCTCGGGGTGGCGGCGGTGGGCCCGGGCAGTGCGCGAGGGGCGCTTGGTAGACTCGGCCGCGCCTCCGTGACCGCCGCCGCGCCCGCCCGCCGACCGTGATCCTGGCCCTGTCGGGGGGCACCGGCGGCTCCAAGATGGTGGACGGTCTGGCCCAGGTCCACGGCCAGGCGGGCCTGGTGGTGGTGGGCAACACCGGCGACGACGCCGACTTCTACGGTCTGCGGGTGTGCCCGGACCTCGACATC
>JAXIPH010000241.1:0-7366 GCA_045403035.1 Thermoleophilia bacterium
CGCCGCCCGCCGGTCGCTGCCGGCCGGGTCCGACGCCGCCGGGCTCGAGCGCCTGCGCGTGGCCGCCGTGCGCGGACCGCTGAAGCAGCACGCCTCCGCCGTCACCCGCATCACCTGGAACACGCGCGCGACGCAGTACACGACGATCATCGCGGTGCTGGCCGCGGGCTTCTTCCTCGTCGGCTTCGCCCTGGTCGTTGAGGGGCCCCTGCGCCTGGGCAGCTACGCCCTGGGCATGGCCGTGGCCGTCTTCGCGGCCGGCTGGGGGCTGTGGGTCTACCACCTCCCCATCCCCACGACCCCCGACGCGGCCGTCGAGGCCACCGCCCGCGGGTCGGTGCTGATCGAGGACGGGCGCTACCCGGCCGCGATCGCCGCCTTCGACCGCGCCATCGCGGCGGACGACGGCTTCGCGCCCGCCTACACGGGACGCGCGCAGGCGGCGTTGCTGGCCGGGAACCCCGACTACCCGGTCACGAGCGCGCTCACCGATCCGTCGGGGGCGGCCTCGGCAGCCGCGGTCCGCGACATCGGCAGGGCCCTCGAGCTGGGCGGGCGCGACGACGCCCTCGGCTTCGCGCTCGAGGGGCTGGACGCGCTGGCGCGCGACGACCCCGGGGAAGCCGTCCTCGCCACCGACGGCGGGCTGGCGATCGCCGACGAGGTGCCCGACCTCTGGCTGCTGAGGAGCGCGGCCGAGCTCGCCCGCGGCGACCCCGCGGCGGCCGGCGCCGCGCTGGAGCGGGCCCTCGGCCTGCTTCGCCGGGAGGGGGCCTCTCAGCACGTCCGGCTCCTGTCGTCGAGGTATCTGAGCAACCTCGAGTGGGTCGCCCACATCCGGCCCGAGCGCGGCGCCGCCGCGCGTGAGCTGTCGGACGAGATGGTCCCGTTCGAGACCTCCCTCACGCTCGGACGGCCACTGCCGGGCGTCCCCCCGGCGACCGGAGCCGTGGCCACCCCGCGCCTGCGCTACGCGGGCGGACGGCTGAGCCTCGTCCTTCGCTGGACGGACCTGCCGGCGGACACCGCGGTCGGCGTCATCGCCTACGAGCGACCCCTCGCGCGGGGGGCGTGGGCGCAGCCGGCCGCCCTCGCACTGTTCGTCCACCTCCGCGGCTCCGGGCAGCGGCGCATCTCCGTCCCCCTGAGGCGCGTCTGCGAGCCCACGGAGGTGATGGGCGTGGTGTACCTGGACGGCGCCCGCACGCGCTCGCGGGTGGGGCCGGGGGTCGCCCCCACGTGCTTGACACCCGGGCCGTAGGATCGACGGCATGCCCGACGGCTCGAACGCGGTCTCGGTGCCCGGCGGCGACCTGCTGATGGGCACGGACGCCCCCGGGGGCTACCCGGCCGACGGGGAGGGGCCCGTCCACCGGGTGCGGCTGCGCCCGTTCCTGATCGAGGCCCGCGCCGTCACCAACGCCCGCTTCGCGGAGTTCGTGGCCGCGACCGGGCGCGTGACCGACGCCGAGCGCTACGGCTGGTCCTTCGTCTTCGCGGGCCTGCTCCCCGACGACTTCCCCGAGACCCGCGCGGTCGTTCACGCCCCCTGGTGGCGGCAGGCCTTCGGAGCCGACTGGCGCCATCCGGAGGGCCCGGAGTCCGACGTCGCGGACCGTCCGGAGCACCCGGTCGTCCACGTCTCCTGGAGCGACGCGGTGGCCTTCTGCGCGTGGGCCGGCGGGCGCCTGCCCACCGAGGCCGAATGGGAGCACGCGGCGCGCGGCGGCCTGCAGGGACAGCCCTTCCCATGGGGCGCCGAGCTCGAGCCCGGCGGCGAGCACCGGATGAACGTCTTCCAGGGACGGTTCCCCGTCGAGAACACGTGCGCCGACGGCCACGCCGGCACCGCGCCGGTCGGCGCGTACCCGCCGAACGGCTTCGGGCTTCACGAGATGACGGGCAACGTCTGGGAGTGGGTCGGCGACTGGTTCGACCCGGGCTATTACGCCGCGAGCCCGGTCGACGATCCCCGCGGGCCGGAGCGGGGCACCCATCGCGTGATGCGCGGGGGCTCCTACCTCTGTCACGCCTCCTACTGCAGCCGCTACCGCGTCGACGCGCGCAGCGCGAGCGAGCCCGACAGCTCCGCCGGCAACGTCGGCTTGCGGGTCGCGTTCGACGTCGGCGGCGCCCCCGCGGAGCCCGCCCCCGGCTGACCCCCCTCCGCGGCGCCGACCGTCAGTCCGACAGCACCCCGATCCCCTTGCCGATCAGGACGAACCCGAACACCAGCAGCAGCACGAACATGACGGTGGAGTTGTTCGCGGCGAGCCAGCCCTTCGCCGTCTCGAGGTGTGCGGCGGCGCCGTCGCCCCCGAGCCGCGAGTAGACCACCGGCAGCGCCACCGTGATGCTGCCGAGCGCCACGAAGATGGCGAGCGCGCCGACCTGCTGGCCGGTGCCGAGGCCGGCCTGCCCGATCGTCACCGCGGCCGCGATGGCGAGCAGCAGGTTCTTCGGGTTCACCCCGGAGAGCAGCAGGCCGAAGCTCGCAGCCTTGACCGGGGTCAGCCCGTCCACGCCGGCGAGCCACTTCGGCATCTCGGGCTCCGCGCCCGGCGCGGGCCGTGACCGCCACTGGCGCAGCGACGCCAGCAGCAGGAGCACGCCGAGGATCAGCTGCACGACCCCGGCGGCCGTGGACGGCCCGCCCTCGCCGGACAGGTCCCCGGAGTCGGAGAGGACCAGGACGATCGCCCCCACGACGGCGAGGCCCACGATCCAGCCCGCCAGGAAGGCGGGGCCGTTGGTCCTCGCCCGCGCCGAGAAGAGCATGAGGATCACGGCGATGATCGGCACCGGGCTGATCGCCACGCCGATGGCGAGCGGGAGGATCTCCCCGATCACGTTGCCCACGAGCCGGGCCTCCCCCTCAGTCGGTGTCGACCCCGAGGATCCTCCGGATCTCCTCGAGCATGGCCGACTCGCCCTTGCTGACCTGCGTCGCGCGGATGCCGAGGAAGCCGCCCTCCCTGGCCGCCTCGGCGGTGCCCTGCGCCGCCTGGACCAGCCAGAGCCGGAAGCTCGCCGCCTCCTCCGGCGTGGCCTTCGCGGCCAGGATCCCGTTCACCGCGGCCAACTCCTCCACGACCTGCTTCCGCGCGGTCCTGCCCCGGATCTCGACGTCCTCCATCGGCTTCCCGTGCGTGCGGATCTGGTCGTGCAGGTCCTGCGCGACGGCCACGAGGAGCTCATCGTCGCTCGGGGGCGTCCTGGCCGCCTTCAGCGCGGCCAGGGTCTCCTTGGTCACCTCGATCGGCCCACCCGGGTCGGCCAGCGAGATCGCGAGCCCGGCCACGAGGGGCGCTCGGCGCAGCGCCCGCCACTCGTCGTCCGTGTAGTCCGCCTTCGTGGTTATCGGGCCTCCTTCGCCGGGTGGTGACGCGCGTCCCGCGCGGGGGCTTACGGCACCGATCAAAGCGCCGCTGCCGGCGCCGCGGCATCGACCCGATGGGATGAACCCGGGTGCCGGGCCCGTTCTCAGTTGGTGAGGATCAGGGGCAGGCCCACGGTGAGGAACACGAGCAGCGCGAGGATCGCGAGCGAGAGCAGGACGAGGGGCCACACCCTGCGGGCGGGCGGCTCGGGGGGCACGGGAACCAGCGGCGTCAGGGGTCCCCGGGCGGACTCGCTGATCCGGCCCCGCAGGGCCTCCACGGTGGCGATCGAGCCGTCCAGAGCGTCGTCGATCGCCTCCTCGAGGACCGGCGGCTCCTTGGCCCCCTCGAGCAGCCGGCGCAGGATCCGGGCGACCGCGGCGCAGGCGGGGTGGTCGGTGCCGACCGCGTCCGGGGCGACCTCCAGGAAGCGCGTCACGCGCACGTGCCCGTCGTGGGTGACGATGGCCGACCCCGGCACGATCGCGATCCTGTGCCGCGCGCCCCGCTGCACGGCCAGGCACGCGTCGAGCAGCTCGACCGCGTACTTCGCCGCCTCCGCCTCGGGCAGCGGCCCGCGTCGCCGGGCCAGCTGCTCCACCGTCAGGCCGGCCACGAGCTCGCTGGCGACGTAGGCGACCCCCTCCCCGCTCACCCCCTCGTCGAGCACCGCGACGGCCTGCGCGCAGTCGAACTGGACGGCCGCCATGCGCCGCGCCTCCCCGCGGAGTGCCTCCACGGCGGCGGAATCCCCCGCATCGACCAGCCGCAGGGCGACCTCGCGTCCCAGCGGGCGGTCGCGGGCGACGAAGACGCGGCCGGTCCGGTCACCCCCCAGATCGCGCAGCAGCTCGTAGCGCGCGTCGATCACGTCGCCCACGCCCGGCATCATGGGCGCCGGTTCCTCAGCGGATGGGTGGGCGCACGCGCCACCCCGTCAGCAGACACCGATCGGGCGTCCGGCGCATCCTCCGGACGGGATGAAAAACGTCCCGGCGACCCGGTGGTTTTCGCGCCGCCGGGAGGATGCGCTTGCGAGGGAACGAAACCCTCGATGCCCATGGCGACCCCCAGCCCGCCCCGCCGCCGCCCGCGCGACTCCCTGCGCTCGGCGCTCGTGAACCGCCTGCGGCTGGCCATCACCAGCCGGCGGGCCTTCCAGTACCTCGCGCTCGCAACCGCCGCGCTGAGCGTCCTCGTCGGCTTCCTCATGACCCTGGTCGACAACCGGGACTTCCCCACCCTGGGCGACGGCCTCTGGTGGGCGGTCCAGACGCTGAGCACCGTCGGCTACGGGGACATCGTGCCCCACACCATCTGGGGGCGCCTGCTCGGCAGCCTCGTGATCATCATGGGCGTCACCTTCCTCGCGTTCCTGACGGCGAGCGTCACGTCGATGTTCATCGCGGCGGAGCGCGAGCGGAAGGAGCAGGAGGACGATCGGCTCCGCGACACGACCGCGGACGCCACCAGCGCCGCGCTCGCACGGATCGAGGAGCGCCTCGCCGCCATCGAGGCCCGCCTCGGTGACCGCGAGGCATGATTTTGAGGGCGTTGGTTGCGTCCCCGTCCGGCCTGTGGTCTCTTGACCGATGACCGGGCGACGACACCTCCTCTTGGTGCGCCACGCAGAGCAACGAGGCGGCCAACTGACGGACCAGGGGGTAGACGCTGCGGGAGTGGTCGCACGGGTGCTCGTGGAGACGCTCGACGAACTCCCTGGCGACGAGGCACCCACGTGCTGGTGGATCGTGGCCGCCGGATCGGACGAGGCTCGCGCAACCGCTGATGTACTGCGGGTGCAGCTTGGCGTCCCCGCCCTGGCGGAGATCGCAAGACTGGCGCCGAGGGCATGGTCGCCGTTCGGAGGAAGCGACAGCGAGGAAACGCTCGATGACCTGACCAAGGCGCTCAATGCCTCGTCGGGGGCCTCATCGCCGGTCGGACTGGTGCTCGTCCTGCACGAGCCTCAGGCGGCATGGCTGATCCGCGCCCTGTCGGGGCGCGATGTCTCGCTCGAGAGGGCCGGCATCGCGTGGCTCGTGTCCGACGGAGTGCGTCGTCTGAGGCGTGGCCGGCGCAGGTGTTGGACGGTCTGGTCGACCATCGAGCCGGGCGAGGGGTCGCTCGAGGCCGTCGTGAAGAAGGTGGAGGTCAAGTACCGGACCGCCGGAGCCCTCGGCGCCTTCCTGACCGCGCTGGTCACCTTCCTCGCCGCGCGCTTCTCCGATCGGGTGGGGACGGCGGAGGACCTCGAGATCGGTCTCTGGGCCGGGGCGCTGGCGTGCATCGGTCTGGGCGCCGTCCTCAACTTCGTCGCCCTCTTCGAGTACGACCGGCTTCAGATGCCGACGCGCTACTGGGGTGCGGGCGCCCCCAGAGAAGACCCGGTCTTCGACCCGCGGCGATCCGGTCTCAGAGCGTTCCGGCGAGCCGGTGTCGTCGCCCGGCCGCCGGCCAACGCGGAGCGAGTGGTGGTCGAGAGCAGCCAGCGGATCTGGGCGCTCCTCGTGGTCCCGCCACTGCTGCTGCTGGGCCTCGGACTTGTCCTCCTCGCAGGCGCCGTGGCGCACCCCAAGGGGGTGAGCGACCTGGCCGGAATCCCGATCGCGGTCTCGGTGCTGGCGGTGGGCCTCGCCGCTTGGTGGCTGGCGCGCGCGCCGCTGGGGACGTCCGACTAGCCCGTGAGGATCCGAGGGGGGACGCGTGATGCGACGGCCAGAGCCGACCGCGAATGCGGCCGGCTCGGTCGTGTTCAGTACCGATCAGGGGTTTGTCCCGCGCCGTCGATGGCCCGCTGCGGGTGAGCGGAAGGTCTGCCGGCGAGTCGAACGGCTGCTCGGTTTTCTCCTCTGCCCTCAGCGCGGGCGTTCTATGCGCTCGGCGGTCGCACGATCGCTGGGCCGAGCGGCGGGAACGCGGGCCCGCCGAGGGACAGATTCATCACCGTCCACGAGAGCCACATCCCGAGGCCCGCGAAGACGAAGGTGATGTAGCCCGCGATCTTCAGCAGATCGGTGTCCACGGGCGTCATGAGGTACGCGGCCGCCACGAAGCACAGCGCCACCACGACGAGTCCGAAGATCGCCGTGTAGATGATCGGCAGGCGGATGCTCGCGAGGGTGAGGAACAGGAAGAACGACGCGAACGAGATCGCGAACACCGCCACGGTCCGCTGGACGTCCTCGACCGGGATCGCGAACCAGTCGTGCACGAGCGCGAGCACCAGGACTCCATAGGCGAGCCAGAAGCCGCCGAATGTCCCCGCGAAGCACGCGACGAACGACTGCCCTGCCGCCGCCGCCCAGATGGTCGAGACGAGCAGGAAGAGACCGGTGCACATCAGGACGATCGCGAGCGGCGCGCCGAGCGCCGCGGGCGAGACGTACTCGACGAGCTGGAATGCGAGGGCGATGGAGCCGATCGAGAAGACCGGCGCAGCGACCAGTTGGGGGTCGCCTGAGGCCATTGGGTCCTCCTAGGTCGAAGAGCGCCGCCCGCCCGGGCGTCGCCGGGCGGGGGCGGGGAGAGGTCCGGCCGACCCGGCGGAGCTCGCCGGGAGCGGTCGGCGGTCGGACTACACGCCGGGTGGCTTCGGGAACCGGTGGCGCATCGTGTACTGGAAGGGCGTCGCGAACATGAGGTCGCCGATGTCCTCCGGGCTCCGCTCGACCGTCTGGGTCCAGATCGTCTCTGCGCCGGGGATCACCAGATCGAAGCTGAAGCTCATGAGCCCGAGGAGGTCCTTCACCGGAAGGAGGTTCCCGACGTTGTCCCACGGGGTCGCTTGGAGGATCCAGCTGCGGACAGCGCCGGCGGAGGCCGTCCGGATCGACTCGGGCTTCAGCTGGAAGCGGTGCTGGCCCTCGGTCTCGGGACGGCCCATCCCCTTCGCCAGCTCCGGGGTCACCTCCGACGGGATGTAGGTGAGGTCCCACTTGGTCGACATGAGGTCCGGCTCGGTGGTGAGCCTGAGGTTCATGCGC
>JAXIPH010000209.1:0-4051 GCA_045403035.1 Thermoleophilia bacterium
CGCCCCCGCCGGCGCGGTGGCGCGAGGCGAGGATGGTCCACCCCCGCCGCCGCAGGTGCCGGCAGGCGGCCGCCTCGCCCCGCCGGCCCTCCTCGAAGTCGCGTCCCATGGCCGCATCCTGCGCCGGGACCGCGTGCCGACGCGACGTGCGAGGGCCTCAGCCGGCGCGCGCCTTCGTGCCGGTCGGCGTGACGAGGGATGGGCCCGTGCTCATTCCCCCCAGCGAAAGCCGATCCGCGAGGCCGCCACCGGCAGGGGGCTGGTTGGGAGCGCCGGCGGTGCGACCGGCTCGTTGTAGCCCGAGGGCGCCGTGTCGTTGGGCGTGTCCGGGTGGAAGAGGGAGGCCAGGTACTGGATCTGGCCTCGCCCGGGGCCCAGCTCGGTCTGCCCCCCGCCGTAGACCCCGATCCCCTGCGCGGCGAGGTGGTCGTAGGCCTCGAACAGGCGGCTGAGCGGGCCGAACCGCGAGGGCTTGACGTTGATCATGCGAGGGGTCCACTCGAGGGCCCGGATGTCGGCGACGGAGTGGATGGGGGCGTCCCAGGTGACCCGGTGCTCGTGGCCGGCCAGGACCGCCCTGATGTCGGGCGACATGCGCGGGTCCTCGATCCAGGCGTCCGGGAAGCGCGCGAGCACGCGCGCGTAGGTGTCCGGGTCCTCCGGGACCCCGAAGGGCACGTCGTCGTACTGGCCCTTCATGTCGAGCGTGTCGATCGCGCCGAGGGCCGCCAGCTCGGCCATCAGTTCGTCGGACCAGTCGTCGGTCGGGTCGAGCTTGAAGCGCAGGCCGGGCTCCCGGGCGAGGCGGTCGACGACCCAGGCGGTGCTCGGCGGCTCGTCCAGGCGGCCGGAGACCACGAAGCGCACGGGCCGGAGGGTCCGCTCCAGCGCGTCCGCGAGGCTCGCCCCGGCCTGCCGGAGTGCGAGGTCCAGGGCGGCGCTCTCGAATGCCCAGCGCCGGTAGTCGACGTACATCGGGCGTACGGGCGCACCGGCGTGGAAGAGGTCGAGGCCATCAAGGTGACGGGAGAACCCGTCGAGGTCGAACTCCCCGGCCAGCGGCAGCACCGGGCCCGCCTCGCCCTGGGAGGTGTGCTCGATCTCGTCGTAGCAGACGTCCTCCCCGAGGCCCTCCTCTCCGCCCCCGTGCAGGCGGATCACCGTGGTGAGGCGCCGGAACTCGGGGGTGAGCTCGAGCGACAGGACCTCGAGCGAGTAGCCCTCGACCCGCACCGGCAGGCTCGCGATCCGCCCGTAGGTGCTCACTCGGCGTCGGCCGGGACGGGGTAGGCGATGATCTCGGTCTGCAGGGCGCCGGGGCCGGCGAGGTAGATGCTGCGGGTGGCGTCTCGGTGGGTGGCGATGGCGACGCCGTGCTCGGCGGCAAGGCGCTCGAGCTCATCGGCGTCGACCCGGAACGCGACGTGGCTCGGGTGCTGGTCGGCCAGCACGAACGCGAGCTTCGCGCCGCCGGACTCCACGAGTGCCCAGGTCGGGTCCTGATGGATGACCGTCGTCCCGGGAACGGTTCGCCGCTGCCACTCCACGGCCTCGGCGATGTCGGGGACCTGCTGGGCGATGTGATCGAGTTGCACGGCGCTCCTCTCAGCGATCCTCGCCAAGGTTAGGCCGTCGCCCTCTCCGAGGTCGTCACACGGTCGGCCCACCGCCGGCACGAACCCCCCGGCGATCCGCGCGATGCCCGGGTGCCAGCCTCCCCCGCGTGGTCGCCCACATGCTCAGCCCCGCCGTCCTCGGACTCGAGACCTCCACGGTCGAGGTCGAGGTCGACCTCCGGGCGGGGCTCCCGGCGTTCTCGGTGGTCGGGCTGCCCGACGCGGCCGTTCAGGAGGCGCGCGAGCGCGTTCGCTCCGGGCTCGCGAACCAGGCCTTCGCCGTGCCGGCCCGCCGGATCGTGGCCAACCTGGCGCCCGCCGACCTCCGCAAGGCCGGGCCGCAGTACGACCTGCCGCTGGCGCTGGCGACCCTGGCCGCCTCCGGGCAGATGGCGGCGACGGCCCTCGCGGGCGTCGGCGCGGTCGGGGAGCTCGCCCTGGACGGATCCCTGCGGCCGGTGGCGGGGGCCCTCGCCATGGCCGAGCACGCGGCCCGCTCCGGATGGCGGCGGCTGGTCGTCCCGCGGGGCAACGCCGCCGAGGCCGCGCTCGTCCCGGGGCTGGAGGTGCTGGGGCCGGCCACCCTCCGCGCGGCCGTCGATCTGCTGGAGGGCCGCGTCCAGAGCGACCTGCCGCGACTCGATCCGGAGGCCGTCCTGGCCGCCGGCGCCGGCGCCGTGGGGCCGGACCTTGCCGAGGTCCGCGGGCAGGGGGCGGCGCGGCGCGCGCTCGAGGTCGCCGCGGCCGGGGGTCACTCCATCCTGATGACCGGGCCCCCGGGCGCCGGGAAGACCATGCTCGCGCGCCGGCTACCGGGAATCCTGCCGCCGCTGTCCATCGAGGAGGCGATCGCCGTCACGCGCATCCACTCGGTGGCGGGGCTGCTCGACGCCGGCTGCCCGCTCGTGGCGCGGCGGCCGTTCCGGGCGCCCCACCACACGGTCTCGGCCGCCGGGCTGGTGGGCGGCGGCCGGCTGCCGCGCCCCGGGGAGGTGAGCCTCGCCCACCACGGCGTGCTCTTCCTGGACGAGGTCTGCGCCTTCGCCCCATCGGTTCTCGACGCGCTGCGCCAGCCCCTCGAGGAGGGTCGCATCGACGTGACCCGGGCGATGATGAGCGCCCGCTTCCCGGCCCGCCCCCTGCTGGTGTGCGCGGGCAATCCGTGCCCCTGCGGCTTCGACGGCGACCCGGTGCGCCGGTGTGTGTGCCCGCCCGGCCGCGCGGAGGCGTACCGCGCACGGCTGTCGGGGCCCGTGGCCGATCGCATCGACCTCCACGTCGAGGTCCCCCGCCTGGCGCGCGATGAGCTGCTGGGGCAGGCGGCCGGGGAGCCGAGCGCCGTCGTCCGGGAGCGAGTCGCGGCGGCGCGCGCTCGAGCCCGGGCGCGGGGGCAGTCCGGTGCCAACGCCGAGCTGGGGCCGGCCGAGGCCCGGAGGCTTGCGGCTCTGGACGGTCCGGCCCGGGAGCTCCTCGGCCGTGCGGTCGATCGACTCGGCCTCTCGGCGCGCGCCCACGACCGGCTCCTGCGGGTGGCACGGACGGTGGCCGACCTCGCGGGCGACGAGCGGGTGGCCTCCAACCACCTGGCGGAGGCGCTCGGCTACCGCGAGCAGCCGGTGGTGATGGGCGCGGCCGCGTGAGCGCGCCGCCGCCCGATTGGCCGTTGGGGCTGGCCTGGCTCGCGCACGTCCTCGGACGGGACCTGCAGCGGGCGGCCCGAGCAGCCGGCGGGCCCCGGGCCCTCTGGCGATGCGGCCGCGAAGCACTG
This sequence comes from Thermoleophilia bacterium, assembly GCA_045403035.1. Classification (GTDB taxonomy): domain Bacteria; phylum Actinomycetota; class Thermoleophilia; order Miltoncostaeales; family Miltoncostaeaceae; genus CAVXDY01. The sequence goes on from JAXIPH010000209.1 coordinate 3,385, forward strand.
GGACGGGCCCTGCGCCTCGGCGGAGCCGATCTGGAGCGGGCCCACCGGGCCCGCCGAGGGTTCGACGCGCCCGGCCAGGCCCGACGACTCGCCGAGGCTGGGATCTCCCACCGCTCGCCGGAGGACCCCGCGTATCCCGAGAGCCTCGGCGAGCTGCACGACCCGCCGTTCGGGCTCTTCCTCACGGGCCGGGTTGACGACGCGCTCGCGTGCCTCGGTGAGGGACCGGTCGTGGCGATCGTCGGCAGCCGCCGGGCGACAGGCGCGGGCCGCGCCCTCGCGCGCGAGGTGGCCGGGGGCCTGGCCCAACGCGGCGCCGTCGTCGTGAGCGGCCTTGCCCACGGCATCGACGCCGCGGCTCACGAGGGGGCGCTGGCGGCCGGCGGTGTCACGGTCGCGGTGCTCGGGTGCGGGGTCGATGTGCCCTATCCACGCCGCAACCGGGTGCTGGCGGCACGGATCGCCGAGTCGGGGATGCTGGTCTCCGAGTACTGGCCCGGCACCCCGCCGGCGCCGTGGAGGTTCCCGGCCCGCAACCGGGTGGTGGCCGGGCTGGCCCAGGCGGTGGCCGTGATCGAGGCCGGCCGGCGCTCGGGAGCGCTCATCACGGCCGACTTCGGCCTGGAGCTGGGCCGCCCGGTGCTCGCGGTGCCGGGGTGGCCCGGGA
>JAXIPH010000175.1:0-3781 GCA_045403035.1 Thermoleophilia bacterium
CACCGACCCGTCGCGCAGCTTCTACGGGACCGACACACGGGCCGCGGGGCTCCTCGCGGGAGTCGCCCTGGCGTTCGCGTTCCCGGCCACGCGACTGGGGCCGGCCGAGCGACCGGGGGCGCGCACGGTGCTCGACGTCCTCGGCGTCGCCGCCCTGGGCGGGCTGATCGTCCTGATGCTGACCCTCGGCGACCTGGACGAGGGCCTCTACCGGGGCGGCTTCCTGCTCGTGGGCATCACGACGGCGGTGCTGATCGCCGTCGTCGCCCACCCCTCGTCACGGCTCGGGCGCGTGTTCGGCGTGTCCGCGATCGTGTGGCTGGGGGTCCGCAGCTACGGCATCTACCTCTGGCATTGGCCGGTGCTCATGCTGACCCGCGGTGACCAGGACGTCCCGTTCGACGGGCCCGCGCTCATCGCCCTCCAGGTGGCGCTCACCGTGGGCGTGGCGGCCCTCTCCTACCACTACGTCGAGCAGCCCTTCCGCCGGCACGGGCTGCGCGGGGTGCGCGTCTCGGTGCGCCGCTGGAGCCGCCGGACCACCCGGCCCGCGCGCTTTGCCGCGGTCTCCACGGCCGCCGCCGCGATGGCGGCGCTGGCCGTGGCCGTGGCCGTCCTCCCCGGCGAGACGCCCAGCATCCCCGGCCTCACCGGCATCGCGTCGGCCGCCCGCGGCGCCTCCATCACCTCCACGCCCGAGGCCCGGGAGGCAGCCGATCTGCCGGACGAGCGGACGGCGGCCGCGGCGAAGCGGGCCGGGAAGGTGCTGGCCGTCGGCGACTCGGTCATGCTCGGCGCGTCGGAGACGCTGCGGAAGGCGCTGCCGCGGGGCTCGGTGGTCGACGCCGCCGTCGCCCGGCAGTTCCCCGCCGGCGCGAGCGCCGTCACCAGGCGCCTCGCCACCATGAAGCCGGGCGTGGTCGTCCTCCACCTGGGCAACAACGGCTTCGTGCCGTTCGACGGCCTCCAGGGGTTGATGAAGCGCCTGCGCGGCACGCCCCGCGTGGTGCTGGTGACGGTGCGGGTGCCGCTCAAGTGGCAGGGCTCGGTCAACGACGCGCTGGAGTACGCCGCCGACCATCACACCAACGCCGTGCTCGCCGACTGGCACGCCGTGTCCGGCGGCTCGGGGCTGCTCGTGGACGGCGTCCACACGACGCCCGCGGGGGCCAAGGTCTACGCGCGCACCATCGTCAAGGCCGCGGGCATCCCGCCGCGGACGGCGTCGGCGAGCGCGGCCCGCCGCCCGCGGGTGACGATCATCGGCGACTCGGTTCAGGCCTCGTTCGGCTACGTCGCCAAGGCGGGGCGCCGGCTCGCCAAGGGCCTGGACCTCCGGGTCGACGCGAAGGTCTGCCGGCGCCTGGTGGCGCAGAGCTGCGCGTACCGCGGCGTGACGCCGGCGACCGCGCTCGAGGTGGCGAAGACGCTGGGCGACCGGGTCGGGCGGGTCGCGGTCGTCAACGTGGGCTACAACGACGACCCCCGCGGCTACGACGTGGGCGCGGTGATGCGCAGGCTGCGGGCCGACGGCGCCGAGGCGGTCGTCTGGGTGACGATGCGCGAGACGCGGAGCATCTACGCCACCACGAACGACGAGATCCGCGCGGCCGCGCGGCACTGGCCGGCGATGCGGATCGCCGATTGGAACGCCGTCAGCGCGGGGCGGCTCTGGTTCGCATCCGACGGCCTGCACCTGAACAGGAAGGGCGCGATGGCCCTCTCGGGCCTGTTGCGCACGAACGTGCGCGCCGCGCTCGGAGGCTGAGCCCGGAATATCAGGTGTGATTCCCGGCGGCGTTCGTCAGTAGGAGCCGGTGGAGGCGGCCAGCCGGTGTCTGCCGCCCGGGCCCATAGAGCTGATGCGGCCAGCGATCGATCGCGCCAACGCGATTGTTCGCCCTCGCTCGCGGTAGGCCGTTGCAAATGCCTCATCCGGTCCCGAGGATCGGGGCCTATGTGACACGTGTCACGAACGGCCTACGACCGAGGCGGGGGGTGCACGTATGTCCAGGAGATGGCTCCTCATGCTCAGAGCGATCGTCGCCATCGCGTTGATCGCGTCCATCGCGATCGGGGCGGCGCTCGGCACGGCCGCACAGAAGAGCCCGCCGAAGGGCCCGCCGGAGTGGCGGCTGCCCAACGGGGATCTCGGCAACCACCGCGTCGCGGACTCGCAGATCAGCGCGCCCAACGTCGGCGACCTCGAGGTCGCCTGGACGAAGGACGTGAGCGCGATGACGCGGTACGGCTCCTTCGCCTCGATGCCGATCATCGCGAACGGGACCGTCTACCTGCAGGACCTGGCATCGAACGTCACGGCGGTCGACGTCGCCACCGGCGCGACCAAGTGGACCAAGGCCTACGACGAGCCGGTCATCGGCCCGAACGGCCTGAACCTCCAGGGCGGGACCCTCTACGGCGTCACCGCCACGTCGGTGTTCGCGCTCGACGCAGCGGACGGGACCGAGTTGTGGCGCGCCACGCCCGTCACGGGCGCGCCCCTCACCGGCGCCCCCGCGGTGCACAACGGGCAGGTCTACGCGGGCACGATCACCCGGCGCGGCGGAGGTCTCGTCTTCGCGCTCGACGCAGGCACCGGCGCGACGCGTTGGACGTTCAACACGCTGAAAGACCCCTCGGTCATCCCGCCCGAGAACCCGGCCGCCGGCGTCTGGAACACCCCGCTCGTGGACCCGAGGGGCGACGTCTACTTCGGCACCGGCAACGCCTACACCACCACGCGCTTCCTGCTCGAGAACCCGACCCCGCTGCTCTACACGAACAGCCTCCTGAAGCTGTCGAGCAAGAGCGGCCGGCTGCAGTGGCACTTCCAGGCCGTGCCGAACGACTGGTACGACTGGGACCTGCAGCTCTCGCCGATGTGGATCCCGCACCAAAAGCGGCCGATGATCGTGACCGCCGGGAAGATGGGCTACATCTACGCCATCGACCCGTCGAGCGGGACGCTCATCTGGAAGATCCCGGTGGGCGACCACAACGGCCACGACAACGACGGGCGGAAGGCGCTCGCGAATCCGGGCAGCGTGACGATCACGCCCCCGATGGAGGTCCAGCCCGGGGTCTACGGCGGGGTCGAGACCAACATGGCCTACGAGGACGGCGTCGTGTACGCCGCGATCGCGAACCTCGACACCACCCTGAGCGACCTCGACGTGAACTACGGCGGGGCGACCGGCACCTTCGACTACGAGGGCAACTCGGGCGAGTTCGTGGCCATCGACGTCAAGACCGGCCGCGTCCTCTGGACGACGAAGCTCCCGACGATGGCGTTCGGCGCCGCGACGGTCTCGAACGACCTGGTCTTCACGACCACCTTCGACGGGACTGTCTACGCCTTCTCGAAGAAGGACGGGTCCATCGCCTGGCGGGGCACCCTGCCGACGCGGACCAACGCACCGCTCACGATCGCGGGGGACACCCTCGTGACCGCGGCGAGCTACCCGGCCGAGGCCGGGCAGGTCCCGCAGATCGTGGCGTACCGCCTCAAGAAGTAACGGCGGCACGCGGGCACCGGCGCGCCCGGGCGGAGGCACCGCCCGGGGCGCCGCGGTGCGCCCTTCCGCCGGGCCGGGCGCCCTCCGGGGCCCGGCGCACCCGTGTCGCAACCCGCCCGTCAAGCGCGCCAGGACGCGCGCGCGGACAAAGCCGCCGATTTAGGGCTACGCGGAGGCGACCCCGGCGGCGCGCGCGGCGGCGCCCTCGCTCGCGGCCTCGTCCGGTCGCAACCCGCGACCGAGGATCGTCGCCGCGAGAAGCG
>JAXIPH010000317.1:0-6156 GCA_045403035.1 Thermoleophilia bacterium
CGAGCCAGGCAGCCACCAGGGCGACGAACGCGAGCCGATCGAGCTCCAGCGGCCCGCTGCCGGAGTATGCGGTGCTGATCAGCGCGGCCGTGAGCCACAGCAGGATTCCGAAGCTCGCGTCGCGCCAGAGCAGGTACGCGACCAGCATCGCCAGGCCGAGGCCCAGCACGAGTGCGCCGCCGAGGAGCGGCGACGAGGAGCCCTCAGCCCGAGCAAGTGTGAGCGCGGCGGCGATGGCCACCACGATCACCGCCGACCGGGAGAGGATCGCGCGCCCGACGCGCCGCGCCCCGGCGGACCGCGCCAGGATGAGGGCAGGCCGCCGGTTCACGACCTCCGGCCGCGTCGCGACCGGAGGGGGTGCGCCAGGGAATCGGCCCACTCAATGGGAGGCTCGACGAGCACGACCCCGATAATGGTGGCCTGGGCTCTGAGCAGCGCGTCGCGTGCGGCGACGGCCGAGTCGGCCTTCGTGTGCACGGCGTCGACAACGAGGATGGCGCCGTCGCGCATGGCCGCCTTCAAGCTGCCGTCGACCGGCGCGCCGAGGATCGGCGGAGCGCTGACGACCATGAAGCGGGCTCGCCCGCCTTCGCCCTCCAGAAGCCCCTCAAGGATGGATGCCTCGGGGGCCCTCCGTCGACGGGAGGCGCTTACGGACGAACCGAGAACCCGCAGATTCCGGGTGGCCGCAGACGGAGTCCCGTCGCCCTCGGGGCCCTCAGCCCCGCGGGTCGGGCGCTGTCGGGCCCGAGCCAGGAACCCGCCGTTGGGGCTGGCGAGGGTCCCCGAGGCGGTGTCCGTCTCGACCAGGACCACGCGCGAGCCGCCCTTGGCCCAGGCCTCGGCCAAGCCTCGGGCCACCAGGCCCGTGCCCGCCTCCCAGTCGGCACTCGTGACGGCGATGGCCAGCGGGGGGGCGCGCGAGAACTCGACGGCGTCGGCGACGGCGCGCAGCTCGCGGGACCGTCTGCGCGCCCGCGAGGGGCCGGGTCCCCCGGGAACCGCGGCGAGCACGGAGAGGCCCAACCGGTCGCGGACCCGCGACTCCGAGGCCAGCTCCCCCTCCCCGGCGCCCAGGAAGAGGGCGAGCGCACAGCCCAGCGCCAAGCCGCCGATCAGTCCGAGCGCGGCGTTGCGGGCCAGGCTGGGTGCGTTCTGGACCGCCTCGCCCGCGCCGTGCAGCAGGGCGACCGCGTTGGGGTTCCCGGCGGAGGAGCTCTGCGCCTGGAGCTGACCGATGAGCCCCGTGCGCTCGGCCTCCAGCTGGGCGAGCTCCGCGGTGATGCGCGCGCGCTCCGCGTCGGCGCTCGGCCCGGTCTCGCTGAGCCCGGCAAGCTCGGCCTGGCTCTCCGCGATCCTTGTGGTCACGGCGCTCAAACGGGCCCGGAGCGGAGCGAGCCGGGAGTCGTTGATGCTCGCGTACCCGCGTTGGATGTCGGCGACGAAGGCCCGGGCGAACGCGTTGGTGCCACGCGTCGCCGCCTCGGCGCCGTCAGCACGACCCGTGATGCTGATGAGCGGGCTCGCCGCGACCGGAGTGGCGCTCACTCGAAGGGCGCTGGAGAGGGCACCGGGCCGCCGCAGCGAGCTCTGGTAGCTGGGGCTGTTGATGAGGTCGACGTAGCCCCGGGCAAGCACGGCGTCGTCGGCGGGAGTGCGTCCCACGCCCGGCGCCGACCCGACGATGACCGTCGCGTGCGATTCCCACGACGAATCGCGGGTCGCGGTGACGACGAGCGCCACGACGACCGCGAGGGCTGTGACCTCGGCGACGAGCAACCACCGTCGTCGGATGCTCAGGAGCGGCTTGGGGAGGCTCTCCAACGATGAGTCCCATCCGGGTGCCGAGACAGTCCGCCAGGCTATACGCGGTCCTGCCACGGGTCCAGGCGAACGGCGCCGAGCGGCACCGCCAGGCGGCGCCCGCTCGACTGGGCGTCCGCCGCGACGTAGCGTTGCCGCATGTGCGGGATCTGCGGGGTGGTCCAGATCGGCGGCCCGCCGCGGCAGGTGGTCCCAGCCGAGACGCTCGATCGCATGATCGACGCGATGACCCACCGCGGACCGGACGATCGGGGATCGCTCCTCTCGCCGGGGGTCGCCCTCGGCGTCCGGCGCTTGAGCATCGTCGACGTGGACGGGGGCCACCAACCGTTCTCCGACGAGCGGGGCGGCGTGTGGGCGGTCCTGAACGGGGAGATCTACAACCAGACCGACCTCCGTCGCGACCTCGCCCGCGCGGGACATCGGCTGCGAAGCCGTTGCGACACTGAGGTGCTCCCCCATCTGTACGAGGAATCGGGCCCCGCCTTCGTCGAGCGGCTCAGGGGCATCTTCGGGATCGGCCTCTGGGACGCGGAGCGCCGCCGCGCCGTGCTGGCGCGTGACCACATGGGGGTCAAGCCCCTCTACTGGGCTCGGGTCGGCGACCTGGTGGTCTTCGCCTCGGAGCTCAAGAGCCTGCTCGTGAGCGGACTCGTGGCGCCCGACCTCGACTACGAGGCAATCGACGCCTACCTGGCCCTGGGCTTCGTGCCCGGGCCGCGCACCCCGCTTGCCGGCGTCGCCAAGCTGGCCGCCGGACACCGGCTCGTGATCGACCCCACCGGGGTGCGGGAGGAGCCGTACTGGGAGTATCCACCGCCCTCCCCCGAGCCAGGACCCGCCGAGGAGCATGCAGAGCGGCTTCTTGCCGAGCTCGAGGAATCCGTCCGTCTCCAGCTCATGAGCGACGTCCCCCTGGGCGCGATGCTGAGTGGCGGCCTCGACTCCAGCCTTGTTGTGGCGCTCATGGCCCGTCATGCCTCCGGATCGGTCAAGACCTTCTCGGTCGGGTTCGTCGAGGCCGGCCGGGACAACGAGCTCCCCGACGCTCGCCGGGTCGCTGAGCATTTCGGCACCGACCACCACGAGATCACGCTGTCGGTCGCCGAGGCCGCGGTTGACCTGGAGACGCTGGCCTGGCACCTCGACGAGCCCAACGCGAACATGTCGGGAGCGGGGTTCTTCCGGCTTTCCGAGCTCGCCGCCGGTCATGTCACCGTGGCCCTGTGCGGCCAGGGGGCGGACGAGCTCCTGGCCGGCTACCGCAAGCACCAGGCCGCGGTGGTCATGGGCGCGTGCGACCGGCTGCCGCGCCGGCTGCGGAGCCTCGGCGCGCGGCTGCCGGCGGGCGCACCCCCCAAGCTCCAGCGCGCCGGGCGGGCCCTCGCCGCCCCGAGCGCGGCCGACCGGCTCCTGGCGATGAGCACGAGCCTCGACGGCCCCCTCCGTCGCGAGCTCGCCGTGGGTCCCCTGACCGAGGTGGACGGCGGGGCCGCGCGGCGGGCGACGCTCGATGCCCTCCGACCCACTCCATCCTCGCCGCTCTCCGCCGCGCTGCGACTCGACGCGCGGCTCGCCCTGGTCGACGACCTCCTGCTCTACTTCGACCGGCTCTCGATGGCCCATTCCCTCGAGGTGCGCGTCCCGTTCCTGGACCACCGCGTCGTCGAGCGCTGCGCCGAGATCCCCGATGCGCTCAAGATGCGGGGCCTCCGGCGGAAGCACATCCTTCGGCTGGCCGCGCGCGGCCTCGTGCCGGACCGGGTCGTGCAGAGGCGGAAGATCGGTTTCCTGACCTCGGCAGTGGACGGTTGGGTGCGATCGAACCTGAGCGGCGCGGTCTCCGACTACCTGCTCGACCCCGGGGCGCGCTACGCCGAGTTCCTCGACCGCGGGCGCGTGGCCCGCATGGTGACCGGATTCCCGGAGGATGGCGGTCCACGGGGCTCCCGACTGGTGCTCATCATCCTGATGCTGGAGGTCTGGCTCTCCTCGTACCTGCCACGCGCGCGCCCCCAGGGTCACCCCTCCCCGCAGTCCGCGCTCACATGATCGAGCCGAGCCGGACCGGCGGGCCCCGGACGCTGATCGTGGTGGAGAATCTCTCCGTCCCCTTCGACCGGCGGGTCTGGCAGGAGAGCCTTGCCCTTACTCAGGCCGGCCACCGCGTGATCGTGATCTGCCCGCGCGGCATCGACCGGGACCGCGAACGCGAGGTCGAGATCGACGGCGTCCGGATCCTCCGCTACGAGCCGCGGACCTCGCCAGGAGGGGCGCTCGGCTTCGCGATCGAGTACTGGGTCGCCCTGTGGCGCACGGCTCGCCTCGCGCTGGGCCTGGGTCGCTTCGGTGTCGTGCAGGTCTGTAACCCGCCCGACCTCCTGTTCCTCGTCGCGCTGCCCGCGCGCCTCCGGGGCGCCGCCGTCGTGTTCGACCAGCACGACCTCGCGCCCGAGCTCTACCTGACGCGCTTCGGGGGCCGGCGGGGCGTCATCTACCGCGCCTTGCGTCTGTTCGAGCGCCTTACGTATCGTGCCGCCGACGTGGTCGTGGTCACCAACGAGAGCCAGCGCGCCGTGGCCATCGCGCGAGGTGGCAAGGCGCCCGACCGGGTCTTCGTGGTCCGAAATGCGCCACCCCTCGAGCGCTTCCGGCCACGGCCGCCGGAGGGGGGCCTGCGGCGCGGGAAGCCGCACCTTCTCTGTTACGTGGGCATGATGGGTCCGCAGGACGGGGTCGACTACGCACTTCGCGCGCTGGCCCACCTGAGGGATGCGGGTCGGGTCGACTGGCATGCTGCATTCATCGGCGCCGGGGACGTTCTGGACGACATGAGGCGCCTCTCGGCTGAGGTCGGCCTTGACGGCCTCGTCTCGTTCCCCGGCCTCCTGGACGAGGCGGACGTCATCCGCTACCTGTCGACCGCCGACGTCTGCCTGGCGCCCGAGCCCAGCAACGCGCTGAACGACGCATCCACCATGATCAAGGTGGTCGAGTACATGGCGGTCGAGCGGCCCATCGTGGCGTTCGACCTGCCCGAGACGCGGTACTCAGCCGACGAGGCCGCCCTGTACGCCACGCCGAATGACGAGGCCGAGTTTGCCTCGCTCGTCGCCCGCCTCCTGGACGATCCCGAGGAACGGCAGCGACGGGGCGCGCAGGGGCGCCAACGGCTCGAGCGCTCGCTGTCCTGGGAGCGCTCCCAGGCCGCGCTCCTCGAGGCGCACGCCGCGGCGATCGCCGCCCGGCGCGGTGACTGAGAGAGTCCTCCACGTCGTCAACGGCGACGAGTACGGGGGTTCCGAGCGCGTGCAGGAGCTCCTGGCCGCCGGGCTCCCCACGCATGGCTTCGAGGTGGGCTTCGCCTGCGTGAAGCCGGGCGCCTTCGCGCTCGCTCGCCGGGACGGGCCCTGGCCGATGCACTCCATCAGGATGCGCTCACGGGGCGATCTTGCGATCGTTCGCACCCTGGTCGCGATCCTCCGGCGCGGCGGGTACGCAATGGTCCACACGCACACCCCGCGCGCCGCGGTCGTCGGACGCCCGGCTGCGGCGCTCGGGGGCGTGCCGATGGTGCACCACGTTCACGGCTCGACCATCACCGTCTGGCCCGGGCGGCTGCGAAACTACGTCACCACGGCCGCCGAGCGCCTGAGCTTGGTCCGTGTCGGCGCGGTGATCGTGTGTCGTCCGCTCTCGGCCGCGAGGTCCGGCGGCTCGGGGTCCCGGCCCGCCGCATCTACCTCGCCCCAAACGGCGTCCCTGGACCGTCCTCCCCTCCTCGGCGGACCCCGCCCTCGGGCGACTGGACGGTGGGCATGATGGGCCGGCTTCGGCCTGCGAAGGGGCTCGACGTGCTCCTCCATGCGCTCGCCATGCTCCGCGCCGAGGGCCTCGGCCTGCGCCTGCTCGTGGTTGGCGAGTTCGAGACCGCCGCCTACCGGGCCGAGGTACAGGCGCGCGTCCGCGAGCTGGGCTTGGAGGCGGTTGTGGAATTCTCCGGCTTCCGCTCCGAGGTGGACGCTGAGCTCGCCCGGATGGACCTCTTCGTCCTGCCAAGCCTGGACGAGGGCCTCCCGATGGCCGTCCTCGAGGCGATGGCCGCCGGCGTGCCGGTCGTTGCCACCCGGGTGGGCGCCGTGCCCGAAGTGGTCCGCGGGGGAATCGACGGGGTGCTGGTGAGCCCGGGCGACTCGCGGGATCTCGCGGAGGCGGTCGCAGGCATCGTGCGGGGCGAGATCGACTGGGAGGCGCTCCGAGCGAGCGCCCGCGAGCGCGTGGCCGAGCGCTACTCGGCGCGCACCATGGTCGCGCGCGTGGCTTGGGTGT
>JAXIPH010000098.1:0-5336 GCA_045403035.1 Thermoleophilia bacterium
GGCAAGGGCGGGGTCATCCGGCGCATCGTCGAGCGCCTCAACCCCCGCGTCTGCCGCGTGGTGGCCCTCGGCACCCCCACCGAGCGCGAGAAGACCCAGTGGTACTTCCAGCGCTACGCCCCGCATCTGCCCGCGGCCGGCGAGATGGTCCTGTTCGACCGCTCCTGGTACAACCGCGCCGGCGTGGAGCGGGTGATGGGCTTCTGCACCGAGCACGAGTACCAGGAGTTCATGCGCTCCTGCCCGGAGTTCGAGCGGATGCTGGTGCGCTCGGGCACCATCCTCGTCAAGTACTGGTTCTCGGTGAGCGACGACGAGCAGGAGCGACGCTTCCAGGCCCGCGCCAACGATCCGATGCGGCGGTGGAAGCTCAGCCCGATGGACCTCAAGTCACGCGAGAAGTGGGTCGACTACTCGCGCGCGAAGGACGAGATGTTCATGTACACGGACATCAAGCAGGCCCCCTGGTACGTGGTGAACGCCGACGACAAGCGCCGTGCGCGGCTCAACTGCATCTCGCACCTGCTGTCGCTGATCCCCTACGAGGACACCACCCCGGAGCCGATCGAGCTGCCGCCGCGCCAGACGGACACGGGCTACGTCCGCCCGCCGCTGACCGACCAGACCTTCGTGCCGGAGCGCTACTGATTCAGCCTCCGGTCCGACCGGGGTAGGATCCGCGTCCGGGTAGCGATTCGAGGAGGTCGGCGGTGGCGACGACGGTAGGCGGCACGTCCGTGGAGCAGCTCCTGGGCGACGAGGCGGAGAGCCTCCTCGCGCATCGATGCCACACCATCCCCGCGGAGCGCCTCACCCTCCCTGGCCCCGGCTGGGTGGACGAGGTGATGGCCCTCTCGGACCGTCCCACCCCCGTGCTGCGCTCGCTGGCGACCATGTTCGGCCACGGACGCCTGGCCGGCACCGGGTACCTCTCGATCCTTCCGGTGGACCAGGGAATCGAGCACTCGGCCGGCGCGTCCTTCGCGCCCAACCCCGACCTCTTCGATCCGCTGAAGATCGTCGAGCTGGCGGTCGAGGGCGGCTGCAACGCCGTCGCCACGACGCTCGGCGCCCTCGGCCTGGCATCGCGGCGCTGGGCCCACCGCATCCCGTTCATGCTCAAGATCAACCACAACGAATTCCTCTCCTACCCGAACGCCTACGACCAGATCATGTTCGGGTCGGTCAAGCAGGCGCGGGAGCAGGGCTGCGTCGCCGTGGGCGCAACGATCTACTTCGGCTCGCCCGAGTCGAAGCGGCAGATCACGGAGGTCTCGACCGCCTTCGCGGCCGCGCACGAGCTGGGGATGGCGACCGTGCTGTGGTGCTACATGCGCAACTCCGCGTTCAGCCCCAAGAACGGCGGGCCGGACTACCACGTGGCGGCCGACCTCACGAGCCAGGCCAACCACCTCGGCGTCACGATCGAGGCCGACATCATCAAGCAGAAGCTCCCCGAGACGGCGGCCCCCGGCTTCACCGACCTCGCCTTCGGCAAGACCGACCCGAGGGTGTACTCGGAGCTCATGAGCGACCACCCCATCGACATGACCCGGTATCAGCTGGCCAACTGCTACATGGGCCGCATCCCGCTCATCAACTCGGGCGGCGCGTCATCGGGCGAGGGCGACCTGGGGCAGGCCGTCCGCACGGCGGTCATCAACAAGCGCGCCGGCGGAGCGGGCCTCATCTCCGGCCGCAAGGCGTTCCAGCGCCCCATGGCGGAGGGCGTGGAGCTGCTGAACGCGGTGCAGGACGTGTACCTCTCCGACGAGGTCACGATCGCGTAGGCCTGGGTCATGGGGGTCGCCTGGCTGCGCCGTCAGGTCAGCCCGAGATCGATACGGGCCTGGTCGAGATCCTCGTCCCAGATCCAGAGCCGGGCCCAGCCGGGCACGTCGGACCAGTCGAAGCGACCGCGCAGCCTGAGGTCGCGCAGGTCGACGCAGTGGCGCCGAAAGGCCGCCTCGGTCAACTCCGCCGGGTCCGGGTTCGTCGGATCGGCGGCCAGCTTGATGCAGGCCCGGTACTCGTAGGCCAGGAGCAGATCCTCGCCGAACTCGGCGCGGGCCCCGAAGGGCGTCTCCCACGCGATCCGCGCCGCCTCGATCGCTCGGTTCATGTCGTCGTTGCCCGGTAGCGATGGGTAGATGGGGAAGAACGCACCCCAGCCGTTGCGCACCTGCTGCAGGTTGAAGGTCTCCCGGCGCGGGTCGCCCTTGGGGGGGAGCTCGGCCTTCGTGTACCAGGGCGCCAGGTAGGCGAGCAGGCGGGCGTTCTCATCGAGGTAGGCGCCGGTCGGCATGACGGCGAGCTTTCGCCGCTTGTCGCCGGGCAGCGACAGGCGCACCTCGATCGCGGCCTTCAGCTCGTCCGACGCCCGGTTGGCCGCGTCGATGTGCCGCTTCGCGGCGTCGGGGGTGAGCTTGGCCGCCAGATACTCGGAGAGGGCGTCGGGGATGCCGGGGAAGAGGCCCGCCTCGAGGCGCCGGCGGCAGCGGTCGAGCTTCGGTTGGGAGATGGCCGGCGAACCCGCATAGCCCGACTTCTCGGGGGTGTCCACCGAGACCATGCGCACCGGCTGCTGGATGTCCACGGTGTCGCCGTCCGTCTGCTTGAGCAGCGTCCGGTCGTCGGTCCGGATCGTCTTGCGGATGATCCGGAAGGCGACCGTACGCGGGAAGTTCACCGTCACGACCATGGCGAGCGTCTCCTCGGCTCGGGGCTGGCGACGCCCCTCTGCACGTGGACCGCCGCCAGCGTTCGCAGTCAGATCCGCAAGCTATGACGATCAGCTGCCCCGGGCCACCTCCCGCGGGTCGGGTTACACGTCCTGGGGCGTGATGATGAAGGTCACGCCCTCCCCGCCGGCCGCCTGGACGTCGAGCGTCTTGTCCTCCAGCTCGGCGGCGGCCGCCGGCTCGAGGAAGACGCGCGCCTCGTCCGCCTCGAGCACCTGGTCGGCGTCGCCCGGCTGCTCGACCAGCGCGAGCGCGAGGCCGGCGCGGCCGTCGTCGTGGCGGGTCGTGGCGATGCGGAGGCCCCCACCGTCGGGCAACGGCGCCGACGAGATCAGGTCCCGGATCGCGGTCGTGGCATCGTGCGTGAGCGCGAGCATCATGCAGCCTCCCTGATGGGTTCACGATGGTCGTACCCCGCGATCTCAGACCGAAACCGGGTCAGGCCGGAATCAGCTCGGTGCGCAGCTCGTGGCTCTCGTCGTCGCGACGGGCCTCGTAGTAGATCCGGTAGCCGCCGTCGCCGAGCGGCAGGACGTCGAGGTAGCGGACATCGGCGACGGGCTCCCGACTCGCGTCCACGAGCTCCCCGTGGGCGCCTCCGAGCGTGGCGAGGCCGGTCCGCTCGAACCAGTTCTCCTCCGCGCTCGCCCGGCCGTCGTAGGCGGCTCGCCCGTCGGGCAGAACCGTGGTCGCCCGCGCGCCGCGCGCATCCCAGAGCCCGGCGCGCCCGGTGAGCACGGTGCCGTGCCAGGTCCATTCGAGGCCGTCGGCGCCGCTGGTCGCGTACGCCGTCGTCATCCGGTCCTCCTCGCCGGCGTCGTCCAGCGGATGGCAGCAGATCCAGGCCTGCCAGCCGCCGCCGCGCCGCCGCACGATCGGATCCTTGACCCCCACGCTCTCGCTGCCCGCGAACGCGGTCCGGGGCTCGGCCTCGGCCAGGCCGTCGAGTTCGTCCGCCTCCAGCACGTCGATCCACCAGTGCGCGCTGCCCGGGGTCGCGCAACAGACGTAGAGGCGCCACGACCCCTCGTCGGTCCGCACCAGCGCGGGCCGCTCCATGCCCGCCGCGCCGAAATCCGACTCGTCGAGCGTGGAGATCGTGGCCAGGCTCTCCCCGTCGGCGGAGCGCGCCACCACGGTCTGGTCGTTGCGGTCGTGGCCGTTGCGGATCCGGTAGGCGATCACCAGACCGCCCTCCGGATCCGGCGTCGCGCACGAGGCGCCGGCCCAGTACCCCGGCCCCTGTCCGGGCGGGGGCACCACCACCACCGCTCGACCCTGGCCAGGCAGCGGGAGGTCGGACACGAGCCGAGCCTACCGGGGCCCCGAGGCATCCGGGGCTCCGGCGACCAGATCGCCGAGGCGGCTCCACATCGGGTGCCATCGGTCGTCGAATGCGGCCGCCCGAGCCCGCGCGCGCGCCCTCTTGGCCGGCGAGCCGGCGTAGCGCCGCTCATCCCACCACGATCCCGGGCGGGCGAGGCGGACGGCGCCCACCGCGGCGACGGGCCAGAGGAACACCGCGACGAGCGCGAGCCGGTACTTGCCCTTCAGCGCGCACACCACGACCGCGGCACCCGTGATCGCGACCACGATGAGCACCCCGTAGCGCACGCGGAGCTCGGGTCCCCCCACGTTGTTCACCCCCAGGGGCACGAACCCGATCGCCCAGAACGCGAGGCAGGCCGCGACCAGGCCCACGGCCTGCACCGACTGGCGTCCCTGGGCCTGCCAGTAGTCGTCCTGGAGGTGCAGGATCATGGCGAACTCGTCGAACACCAGCGACGCGCCGATGCCGATCAGGATCGCGGTGAGGCTGCGCCAGGGGCCGTCCGCCGGGACGCCCACGGCGGCCACGGCCCCGATCGTGAGCAGGATGATCCCGGGCGTGGAGTGGTGCAGGTGGATGTCCCCGCTCTCGACATCGCGGAACGGGCCCTTGCCCGCCCGGATCGACCGGGTCACGACCCGGGTCACGAGGAACGTGACGATGAACGCCGCCATCAGGAGAAGCAGGGGAAGCTTCTCGGGCTCGACCAGGTTGCGGTCCCACCATGACATTCCCGGCCGACGCTACCGTGCCTGCGTCCAGGTCACATGTTGCCCGCCGGGCCCGCGACGTAGGAGACTCCACGCGCCGAGGCGAGGCCGGGCCGGTATTCCGGAAAGCGGACCCGAGCGAGGAGAGCACAGATGCGGCGAGCGGGTGTGGTGCTGACGGTCGTGGGGGCGGTGGCCCTCGTGGCCCCGGCCACGGCGACGGCCGTCGTGAACGTGTCCCTTCAGGGCGGCACGCTCACGATCACTGCCACCGACGACGACGACGACGTCTCTCTCAGCGCCGCCGGCAGCAACGCCCTCGGCCCCACGACGAGGGTGAGCGGCGGCGGCCAGGACATGCAGGCCGGCCCCGGATGCCAGGGCTTCGGCGATCCCAACGGGCCGGCCAACGACAACAGCGTCTTCTGCCCGACGAACGACATCCTGCGGCTCCAGGTCGACCTGCTCGACGGCGACGACGAGTTCAGCACCGAGGGCTTCGAGGCGATCGTGAACGCCGGCGCCGGCGAGGACGAGATCACGATCGGGCGCCTG
>JAXIPH010000264.1:0-13130 GCA_045403035.1 Thermoleophilia bacterium
TACGAGCGGCGCGAGAGCGTCGAGCTGGCGTTCGTCGCGGCGCTGCAGCACCTGCCGCCCAATCAGCGCGCCACGCTGATCCTGCGCGAGGTGCTCGGCTTCTCGGCCCGTGAGGTGGCCGAGTCGCTCGACACGACGACCGCCTCGGTGAACAGCGCCCTGCAGCGCGCGCGCAGGTCGGTGGAGGAGCGGCTGCCCGAGCAGAGCCAGCAGGCCACCCTGCGGGAGCTGGGCGATGACGGCCTGCGAGAGATCGTCGACGCCTACGTCGACGCATGGGAGCGCGGCGACGTCGACGAGGTCGTCGCGATGCTCACCGAGGACGTCGCGTTCGCGATGCCGCCGCTCCAGTCGTGGTTCCGCGGTCGCGAGGCGCTCACCGTCTTCCTCGCCGGCTGGCCGCTCTCCGGCGCCTGGCGCTGGCGTCAGGTTCCCACCCGCGCGAACGGGCAGCCCGCGCTCGCCTTCTACAGCTGGGACGACGGAGCGCAGGCCTACCTTCCGTTCGCCCTCAACGTGCTCACCTTTCGCGGCCGGCTGATCAGCGACGTCACTGCCTTCGTGACGCGGTCCACCGAGCGCCGGGACCGCGAGGCCTACGCGCGGTGGCCGGAGCAGCCCGCCGATCCCCGAAGGCTCGTGGACGTCTTCGGGCGGTTCGGCCTCCCCGACCGGCTGGACTGACCAGGACGACCGATGAGTTCCGGCCGCTCGGGCGGTCGGTACCTGTGACCGGAAACCACCCAAGGAACGAGGCATGACCGACATCGTTGCGACGAGCCCGAAGCGGCAACCGAACCGGCCCCAGAGCGACCGCTCGCGCTGGATCGCCCTCTACGTCCTGTGCGTCGGGATGCTGATGATCGTCCTCGACGTCACCGTCGTGAACGTGGCGCTCCCGTCGATCCAGGACGACCTCGGGTTCTCGTCGTCGAGCCTCGCGTGGGTCGTCAACGCCTATCTGATCGCGTTCGGCGGGCTGCTTCTGCTATCCGGGCGGCTCGGAGATCTGATCGGCCGCCGGACGATCTTCCTCGCCGGCCTGGGCGTCTTCAGCGTGGCCTCCCTGCTCTGCGGGATCTCACAGAGCCAGGAGATGCTCGTGGGGGCCCGGTTCCTCCAGGGCATCGGAGGTGCGATGACCTCCGCGGTGATCCTGGGCATGATCGTCACGATGTTCCCCCAGCCCCGGGAGCAGGCCAAGGCGATCGGCGTCTTCGCCTTCGTCGCCTCCGCGGGCGGGTCGGTGGGCCTCCTGCTCGGCGGCGTCCTGACCGAGTCGATCAACTGGCACTGGATCTTCTTCGTCAACATCCCGATCGGCGTGGCCACGGCGCTGCTCGCGGTGCGCCTGCTCGACCGGGACACCGGCATCGGGTTCGGCCGGGGGGGAGCGGACATCCCGGGCGCCGTCCTGGTCACCTCCGCGCTGATGCTCGTCGTCTACACGATCGTCAAGCCGGCGGCCGAGGACGGCTGGACGGCGGGCACCACGCTGGCGCTGGCCGGCCTCTCGCTCGTGCTGCTGGCGGCCTTCGTCGCCCGTGAGGCGACCGCGCGCACCCCGCTGATCCCGCTGCGGATCTTCCGGTCGCGCAACGTCACCGGCGCAAACCTCGTGCAGGCGCTCTCGGTCGCCGGGATGTTCGGGGTCTTCTTCCTGGGCGCGCTCTACCTGCAGCGGATCCTGGGCTACGACGCCCTGGAGACCGGCCTCGCGTTCCTGCCCGTCACGATCGCGATGGGGACCCTCTCGATCCGCTATTCCGAGCGGCTCATCATGCGCTTCGGCGCCCGGACCCTGCTGCTCCCGGGCCTCGTGCTGATCGCGGCGGCGCTCGTCCTTTTCACGCGCGCGCCGGTCGACGGCGACTACTGGACCCACGTCCTGGCGGTGATGGTCCTGCTCGGTATCGGCGCCGGCGTCGCGTTCCCGGCGCTCATGACGCTGGCGATGTCGGGCGCCACGCCGAGCGACGCGGGGCTGGCCTCCGGCCTGGTCAACACGACGGCCCAGATCGGTGGCGCCCTGGGCCTGGCCGTGCTGGCGACCCTGTCCGCGTCACGGGCCGACGCCCTGATCGCGGACGGGGAGGCGACCGATGCCGCGCTGACGAGCGGGTACCACCTCGCGTTCTGGATCGCGGCCGGGCTGGTGGTGCTCGCCATCGTGGTCGTACTGACCGTGCTGCAGCCCGAATCCCGGGCCGCCGAGGAGCGGGAGGCCGGGGCGGAGCCGGCGAGAGCCGAGCCCGAGGCGGCCTAGGCTAGGCGGGCGGCGACTCCGGTCCCCGCACGGGGGTGGGGGCTCCGTCCTCGTCCACGGCCACCATCGTGAAGGTGCCGACGGTGCAGAGCTCCCGGGTTCGCGTGACCGGGTCCTCGCGGTGCACCTCCACCCGCACGACCATGCTGGTCCTCCCCTGCGACTCGACCTGCGCGAGCAGCTCCACCAGCTCGCCCTGGTGGATCGGAACCCGGAAGGCGAGCTTGTCCACGGCGGCGGTCACCACGGCCGCCGAGCCCGCGTGACGGAACGCCGCGATGCCGGCGGCCTTGTCCATCCAGCCCAGCAGGGTTCCGCCGTAGAGCGTCCCCAGGTGGTTCGTGTCGGGGGGGAACACGAACTCGCAGATGCGGGTCTCGGCCGTCGCCTGGTCGCGCCCGCTCACGCCTCGTCACCCCCCGCGACGATCTCCAGGAGGCGGGGGGCGTGCGTCTCCATCAACCACGGCCCCACCCCCCGCACGGCCGACAGCTCGCGGTCGGACCGGGGGCGGGATCGCGCGACGCCGGCCAGCGTGCGGTTGGAGGCGACGCGGAACGCCGGCCAGCCGAGCTCGCCCGCCACCTCGGAGCGCCAGGCGCGGAGCGCGTCGTAGATGCGCCGCTCGTCGGCCGAGAGCCCCTCGGTGGCCGGTGGGGCGGTCGCGGCCGGAGGCGCCGCGGTGGGACCTGCGACGAGGTCGATCGCGGGGCTGCAGTGGTCGCAGCAGCGCTCCTCGGGCAGCGGATCGGACGGATCGCCGAAGTGGTCCAGGAACGCCTGGCGACGGCAGGCGTCGGCCCGCACGTAGGCGACCGCCCGGTCGAGGCCGTCGTAGCGGCGGCGCAGCTCGACGCGGACCTGGGCGTCCAGGTCCCGGCGCTGCTCGGACGACAGGCGCGGCGCGGCCAGACGGCCCTCGCGGCCGCCCCCCGGGGCCCCGCGCTGCTCCAGGGCTCCCGCGCGCTCGGCGATGGCGAGCTGCACGCCGGTCTCGTCGTCGACCTCGGTCCTCTCCAGGTGGAACCAGCCGTCCCCGTCGGCCCGGGCCGCCAGCCGCCCCACCAGCCGCTCGACGTCGGCCGGCTCGATGCGGGCACGGGCGATGCGACGCCGGATGGCCGCCTCGTCGGCGGGGCCGGCGACGATGACGTGACGGGCGGCGTCCCCGTCGCGTCCCGCGCGGCCGGCCTCCTGGTAGAGCTGCTCCAGGGAGTCGGGCAGGGCCGTGTGGACGACGAGCCGCACGTCGGGGACGTTGACCCCCATCCCGAACGCGTTGGTGGCCGCCACGACCTGGGCCGAGCCCGAGGTGAACGCCTCCTGGGCGTCGGTGCGGTCGGTGCGGCCGGCGTGGTAGGCGCCCGCGGCGTACCCGGAGGACCGCAGCAGCTCGGCCGTCTCGTCGGACGCCTTTCGGGTGCCGCAGTAGACGATCGCCTTGCCCCCGCCGGCCGCCTCGAGCGCCGCGAGCATCGCGCTCCGCTTGCGGGCGACCGACCCCTTGCCCTCCACCCACAGCACGTCGAAGGTGATGTTCGGGCGGTCGAATCCGCCCACCACCGTCACGGGCCGGCGAAGACCCAGGCGGCGCGCGATGTCGGCCTGCACGCGCGGCGTGGCCGTGGCGGTGAGCGCCATGGTCGGTGGCGAGCCGATCTCGCCGCGGAACTGGCCGACGCGGCGGTAGTCGGGACGGAACTCGTGGCCCCACTCCGAGACGCAGTGGGCCTCGTCCACCACCAGCAGCGCGATGGGCGACGCCGCGAGCGCCGCGCGAAAGCTCGCCGAGTGGAAGCGCTCGGGCGCCACGTAGAGCAGGGAGATCGCCCCGGAGCGGGCCCCGTCCAGCGCGGCCCGCTGCCGATCCTCCGGCATCTCGGAGTTCAGCGTGGCCGCCGCGACCCCGGCGCGCTCCAGCCCCGCCAGCTGGTCGGCCATCAGAGCGATCAGCGGGGACACGACCACGGTGAGCCCGGAGAGCACGGTCGCGGGCGCCTGGTAGCAGAGCGACTTGCCGGACCCGGTGGCCATCACCACCAGGGCGTCGCGCCCGCCGAGGCCGGCGGCGATCGCGCGATCCTGGCCGGGGCGCAGGCGCCGCACGCCCAGGCGCGTGAGGGCCGCGTCGAGGGACTCGCCCGAGGGGGTCGCCCCGGGCTCGCCCCGCGCGGGACGACGGGCGACCAGGTCGGTCACCAGCTCGCCCAGAAGCCCGCGCTCCTGCGGATCGAGATCCGGCCATGCGGCGCGCAACTCGGCGAGGGCCCGCTCGACGGCCGCGCCGGCCACGGCCGACTCCGCCCCCGCGTGGGCCGCCGCCTCGACCCACCGGGCCAGCTCGGAGAGCGGGCCCAGCGGGAGCGCCGCACCCGCGATCACGGCATACGGGGTCTCGATCTCGGCCGGTGCGGTGCCCACGCCTCCTAGCCTGGCAGCCGCGGCGGACGCGACGGCCCGTCGCCGGCGCGGGTCGACGCGATCGCCGCCGCGATCCGGTTCAGGTCGTCGTCCGTGAGGACGAGGTCAGGGGCGTCGATCCACCCCTCCACCTGGGCCGGGCTGCGCGCGCCCACGATGGCCCCGGTCACCCCGGGCCAGGCGAGCGTCCACGCGACCGCCACGGCGGCCACCGAGACCCCGTGGCCCTCGGCCACGGGCCGCAGGGCATCCTGCAGCGCGAGGTTGCGCGAGAGGGCCGGCTCCTGGAACTCCGGGAACCCGCGGCGCCAGTCGCCCTCGTCGAGCGACGCCATCCGCTCCTTCGAGAAGCGCCCGGTCAGAAGGCCGCTCATCATGGGGCTGTACGCGATCACCCCGGTGCCGTTCTCGGCGCACCACGGGATCTCGGCGGCCGCCACCCCGCGCTGGATGGCGTTGAACGGTGGCTGAAGGCTGTCCACGTGGAGGATCGGCTCGCATCGCTCGAGCAGCGCGACGTCGAAGTTGGAGAGCCCGGCGAACCGCACCTTGCCCTGGGCGACGAGGTCGGCCATGACCCCCCACGACTCCTCCACCGGCGTCCCCGTGCTCGAGTCGGGCCAGTGGAACTGGTACAGGTCGATGGCCTCCACGCGCAGCCGGCGCAGCGAGTCGTCGCACTCCCGGCGGATGTGCTCGGGACGCAGGTTCGGGCGGGGCACGTCGTCCTCCTGGTCCTGCCAGACCATCCCGCACTTGGTGAAGACGAGCGGCCGGTCCGACACGCCCTCCAGCGCCCGCGCCACCACCTCCTCGGAGTGCCCCAGGCCGTAGGCAGCGGCGGTGTCGATCCAGGACACCCCGGCATCCAGCGCCTTGTGGATGGCCGCGATGGAGTCCTCGTCGGCCTGCGGACCCCAGCCGAAGGCCCAGTCGCCGCCCCCGATCGCCCACGCGCCGAAGCCGACCGGGGTGATCTCGGGTCCCCGGCTCCCCAACCTGCGCCCCTCCCACGCCATGCGAGCCTCCCTCGGAGTCTGGAGAGGACCGACGCTACCCGGCGGAGGCGAGGTAGGCCCGCCAGCCCCCGAGCCGCGAGATGTCGCGGGCGCCGTCCACCGCGTGGGGCTCGCAGACGAAGCCCTTCACCGCCTCGCCCCCATCCAGGACGACGGTCCCGATGGCGAGGGGCGGAGGGACCTCGGCCACGAAGCCGCCGAACTCGCGCGCGCCCATCTCCCACACCTCCACCTCGACGGCCGCGCCGCCGCCGCCCGGCGCGTGCACCAGCCCCGGCTTGGCGGGCACCGTGCCGGAGAGCGCGTAGAGCCGGTACTCGGGCGCCGTGCGCGTGGTGGCGATCAGCCGCGCGCCGCGGCCGGTGAGCTGGTGGTTGAGCGGCTGGCCCACCAGGTGCGCGCCGACCACCGCCAGGCGCACGCGGGCGGGCGCGACCGGCGCCGCCGCCTCGAAGCGGGTCCCCAGGTCGAGCAGGAACGCGTCGCCGAACGCCGGGGCCAGGAGCTGCACGCCGAAGTCCACCCCCGAGGACCACCGCCCGGCGGGAAGCGCCAGCGCACAGAGGTCCATCATGTTGGCGAAGCTGGTGAAGGTGCCGAGGGCCACGTTCACGCCGAGGGGGTCGGCGGCCACGCGCGCGAGGGTCGGGGCGAAGGGCACCGTGGGGAGGAGCAGGGCGTCCATGTCCTCCCACTGCGGCGCCGCGCTCGCCACGAGCCGGTCGAGCGCGTACCGGCCGCGGTAGGCCTCCACCGCGCTGATGCCCTCGGCGCCGAGGATGATGTCCCTCACGGCGGGGTCCAGCGACGCGCCCGGGTGGGAGCGGATGAAGTCGCCCACCGACGCCAGGCGCTCGGCCACCCAGGGCCCCCCGTAGAGCAGGTCGCCGGCCGCGCGGAACGGGGCGAGGTCGATCTCGACCACCCCGGCCCCCAACCCGCCCAGGCGCTCGACGGCCGCCGCGAAGAGCTCGGCCCCGTCGTCCTCCAGCACCTCCAGGTGCTCGGGCCCCGGGACGCCCACGCGCGGGGACGACGCGCGCGCCAGCGCGGAGCGCACGTCGTCGGCGCTCGAGCGCCGGCCGGGCCCGGGCGGGTCCACGGCCACGCCGAGGGCCACGCGGGCGTCGGCGCATGTGCGCGCGAAGATCGACACGCAGTCCAGGGTGAGACACGCGGGCACCACGCCGTCCACCGGGATCAGCCCGCGGGTGGGCTTGTGGCCCACGACCCCGTTCATCGCCGCCGGGACGCGCCCCGAGCCCGCGGTGTCGGTGCCGAGCGCGATGTCGGCCTCCCCTGTCGCCACCGCCACCGC
This sequence comes from Thermoleophilia bacterium, assembly GCA_045403035.1. Lineage (GTDB taxonomy): Bacteria > Actinomycetota > Thermoleophilia > Miltoncostaeales > Miltoncostaeaceae > CAVXDY01. The sequence continues at coordinate 7,025 of JAXIPH010000264.1, forward strand.
CGACCCCGAGCTCGATCCGCCGGCCACGACGTCCGGCCGCGCGACGCACGACACCGCGCCGTAGGGCGAGCGCGTCCCCACCAGCCCGGTGGCGAACTGGTCCATGTTGGTCTTTCCCGCCACGACCGCGCCGGCGGCGACCAGCCGCTCCACGCACGGCGCGCTGCCCTCGGGCCGGAAGGCGAACTCCGGACATGCCGCCGTGGTGGGAAGGCCGGCGACGTCGATGTTGTCCTTCACCGCCAACCGCCGCCCGGACAGGGGTCCCGGGGGCGCCGCGGCGATGCCGGCGGCCACCTCGCCCTCGGACAGCCGCTCGATCCACACCGTCATCGGTCGTCTCCATCGTCGGTCAGGGTGAGCAGAGTCTGGCCGGGCGCCACCAGGTCGCCGGGCGCGCACAGGACGCTGGAGACGCGCCCGCCCCGCGGAGCGGTCACGGGCACCTCCATCTTCATGGCCTCGAGCACGGCGACGACGTCGCCGACGCGCACGAGGTCGCCGGGCGCCACCTCCAGGCGCCAGACGTTGGCGGCCAGGGACGCCGAGACCGGCAGGTCGCCGTTCGCCGGCGGCGCTTGAGCCGCAGGTGCGGGGGGTGCCGGGGCCGCGCGGACGGGCTCGGCGGCCCACCGCTCACGCTCCCGCCGGAAGGCGGCTCGCTGGCGGTCCCGGAACGCCGCCGCCTCGGGCGCGATCCGCTCCAGGAAGGCCCGGTGCGCACGCAGGGAGAAGACCCCGTCCTCCACCTCGAGCCGGCGGGTCCCGTCGGCAACCCCGCGCCGCCATCCGACCAGCTCGGCGGAGCTGACCGGGAAGAACCGGAGCCGGTCGAAGAACCGCAGCAGCCACGGGGTCCCGGCGGGGAAGTCGGCCGTCACGCGGTGGGTGTTCCACACCGGGACGGTCCTCCCCACCAGCTGGTACCCGCCGGGTCCCTCCATGCCGTAGACGCACATGTAGGCGCCGCCGATACCCACGGCGTTCTCGGGCGTCCAGGTGCGGGCGGGGTTGTACTTGGTCGTCACCAGCCGGTGGCGCGGGTCGACCGGCGTGGCCACCGGGGCGCCCAGGTACACGTCGCCCAGGCCCAGCACGAGGTAGTCGGCGCCGTAGACGATCTCCCGCACCTGGCCGACGTCGTCCAGGCCGTTCACGCGCCGGATGAACTCGGTGTTGCTGGGGCACCAGGGGGCGTCGGCCCGCACCGACCGCATGTAGCGCTCGACCGCGGTCAGTACGGACGGATCCTCCCAGGCCAGCGGGAGGCAGACGACCCGGGAGGCCACCTTCATGTCGTCCTCGGAGGGCAGCTCCTCCTCGGCGCGCAGGAGGATCTCGAGGGCCCGCCCCACCGGCAGCCGCGTCGGATCGACGTGGACCTGCAGCGAGCGGATGCCCGGGGTCAGGTCGATCACCCCCGGGATCGCCCGCTCCTCCAGCCAGCCCATCAGCGAGTGCGCCCGCAGGCGCAGGCCCAGGTCGAGCACGGCCGGGCCGTACTCCACCAGCAGGTTGCGGTCGCCGCTGCGCCGGTACACGGCCGCGGGGCGCCCGCAGGTCTCGGGCCCCCGGGCGAGCACCGCCCCCGCCGCGGGGCGCCGGCGGCGGGCGGCGGGCGCCCGGTGGGGGCGCAGGCGCACCGTGTCGCCGGGAGAGAGCTGCCCCACCTTCCACAGCTCCGGGCCGGCGACCGTCACGGGACAGACGAACCCGCCCAGGCTGGGGCCGTCGGGGCCCAGGATGACGGGCATGTCACCCGTGAAGTCCACGGCGCCGACGGCGTACGGGCAGTCGTGGATGGTGGACGGGTGCAACCCGGCGTCGCCGCCGTCCGCCCGCGCCCAGCCGGGGGCCGGGCCCACCAGGCGCACGCCGGTGCGGTCCGAGTTGTGGTGCACGATCCAGTCGGCCGCCAGCAGCTCGGCCATGTACTCGGCGGTGACGAAGTCGGGGGCCGCGTGGGGACCCTCGAGCACGCCGATCTCCCAGGGGGAGCCGATCGCCGGTGGCGGGGTGCGCGGGGGCGGCGGGGGGCGGTGCCGGCAGAGCGCGGGGTCGAGCCGCAGCACGTCGCCGGCGCGCAGGGGCCGGCCGCCGTGGCCGCCGAACCCTCCGAGGGCGAACGTGGCGGCGCTCCCGAGGTAGCGGGGCGCCACGAACCCGCCCGCCACCGCCAGGTAGGCGCGGGCCCCCGGCCCGTGGAGGCCGCCCACCCGCAGCGTCTGTCCGCGGCGCGCCTCCACCGCCCGCCACCACGGAACCGGCTCGCCGTCGAGCGTGGCCTGCATCGGGGCCCCTCCGAGGCAGATCCAGGCGTCCCGGGCGAAGGCCAGGGTCGGCCCGAGCCGGGTGATCTCCAGGGCGAGGGCCCCCTCCGGGTTGGCGAGGATGCGGTTCGCGTGCCGGAAGCTGCGCTCGTCCATCGGTCCCGAGGGGGGCACGCCCACGGCCCACAGCCCGAGCCGCCCGGGGTGGTCCTGGAGGGTGCTCACGAGGCCCGGCTCGAGCACCTCGACGGTCGCGGTGTCGTGGTCGAGGCTCGCGAGCGCCCGGGTCGTGGGCCGGCCCTCCGCGAACTCCCCCTGGCCGGTGACCGCCCGCAGGAGGGGGAGGTTGGTCTCGAGGCCGTGCAGCTCCGTGGCATCGAGGGCCGAGCGGAGCGCGGCCAGGGCGGCGGGTCGGTCGCGCCCCTTCGCGACGACCTTCGCAAGCAGCGGGTCGTAGTGGGGCGTCACGACGGTGCCGTCCTCCACCCAGCCGTCCACACGAACGCCGTCCGGGAGGCGCACGCGCGTGAGCGTGCCGGACGAGGGGCGGAACCCGCGCGCAGGGTCCTCGGCGTAGATCCGCGCCTCGATGGAGTGCCCCGAGGGGCGACGGGGCGCCCACGCCTCCTCCACCGGATCGCCGCCCGCCAGGCGCACCATCCACTCGACGAGGTCGATGCCGAGCACCTCCTCCGTCACGCCGTGCTCCACCTGCAGGCGCGCGTTGACCTCCAGGAACCAGGGCTCGCCGGTGTCCGCGTCCACCAGGAACTCGACCGTGCCGGCCGAGCGATAGCCCACCGAGGAGGCCAGGCGCACGGCATCGTCCACCAGCCGCCGCCGCACGTCCTCGCCGAGCCCGGGCGCGGGCGCCTCCTCCAGCACCTTCTGGTTGCGGCGCTGAACGGAGCAGTCGCGGTCACCCAGCGCCACCACGCGCCCCTCGCCGTCGCCGAAGACCTGCACCTCCACGTGCCGCGCCCGCGGCAGGTGGCGCTCCACGATCAGGTCGGCCGACCCGAAGCCCGCCCGGCCGATCCGCGCCACGCGCTCGAACGCCTCGTCGATCTCCTCCGGACCGGCGCAGACGGCCATGCCGATGCCGCCCCCGCCGGCGGTGCTCTTCAGCATCACCGGGTAGCCCACCGCGGTCGCGGCGGCCCGGGCCTCGCCCGGCCTGGCCACGGCCGCGCTTCCCTGGAGCAGCGGAAGGCCGCAGGCGCGGGCCACCTCGCGGGCGGAGTCCTTGCGGCCGAAGGCGCGGATCTGTCCGGGCGTCGGCCCGCAGAAGGCCATGCCGGCGTCCTCCACGGCCGCCGCGAAGGAGGGGTCCTCGCTCAGGAAGCCGTACCCCGGGTGGACCGCGTCGGCACCCTGGGCGCGGGCGGCCTCCACCAGGCGGTCGGCGCGCAGGTAGCTCTCGGCGGGCGGGGACGGGCCGATGCACACGGCCGCGTCGGCCATGCGGACGTGCCGCGCGCCGGCGTCGGCCTCGGAGTGGACCGCGACCGAGGCGATCCCCAGGCGGCGCAGGGTGCGGACGACACGACACGCGATCTCGCCCCGATTGGCCACCAGCACCCGAGCGGGCGCCGCGGGCCGGCTCACCCGGCGGGCTCGGTGACGATCAGTCGGATCGGCGTGGGATCGAACCCGTTACAGGGGTTGTTGATCTGCGGGCAGTTCGAGATCAGCACCAGGGTGTCGATCTCGGCCCGCACGTCCACGTGCAGGCCGGGCGCCGAGATGCCGTCCACGATCCCGAGCGTCCCGTCGTCCTCCACCGGCACGTTCATGAACCAGTTGATGTTGCTCACCAGGTCGCGCGCGCCCATCCCCCACGGCCCGAGCGCCGTCAGGAAGTTGTCCACGCACGCGTGCTGGTGCTTGGTGTGGTGGCCGTAGCGGAGCGTGTTGGACTCCGGGCTGCACGCCCCCCCGATGGTGTCGTGGCGCCCGCAGGTGTCGTCCACCACCCTCATCAGCACCGCTCCCCGGTCCGAGAGCAGGAGGGAGCCCGTGGTCAGGAAGATGCCCCCCTGCTCGGCGATCGTGTCGGCGGCGCTGTAGCGCTCGGCCGTGTCGTCGGCGCGGTAGAGGAGGCAGTCGACCGCCTGGTTGCCGCCCAGGTCGACGATGCGCAGCACGTGCCCCGCGCGGACCACGCCCGACCAGGCGGCCCGTGCCGGCACCACCTCGTCGCTCACCGGCCGCCCGGCCGGCCCGGGCCCGCTCACGGGCGCGCCCCCAGCCCCGCCAGGTGGTCGTCGGTGTTGTCGAACGCCCGCCGCGCCTCCGGGGTGGCGAGGCGCAGCGGGTCGTCGCCGGCGGCCGGCGGCCCGCGCCAGGCGCTCACGCGCAGCGGCGTGCAGGCGTACTCCGTGCGGGGGTCCAGGCGGTGCGGCGCGTTGGCCAGGGACAGGAGCACGTCCACGTCCGCGCGCAGGGTGACGAACGCACCGGGCACCGGGTCGCCCGAGAACGCCAGCGTGCCGTCCCCCGCCACCCGCGCTCCCTTGAAGAGCAGCAGGGCGGGGGGCAGGTCGCGGCGACCGAGGCCGTGCCTGGCCAGCGCCAGCAGGAGCCGCTCGCGCGCGCTCGGGTGCGGGCCGTGGACCGCGCCGTCCCCGTAGCGGGCGGCGTTCGATGCCGGCGTCGAGGCACCGCAGAGGGCGTCGTGGCGGGCGCTGGTGTCCTCGAGGACGCTCATCAGCACCCGGCCCATGCCGGAGAGCAGCAGCGCCCCGGGCCCGAGGTAGGCGTTCCACTGCACCTTGGTGCTGTCCGCCACGTTCAGGCGCTCCACCGGGCCCGCGGCCGCGTGCACCACCAGGGCGGCGCAGGCGTCGCCGGCCACGTCGGTGAGCCGCACGCGCGCGCCCCGAGGCAGCCGGTGGGAGCAGTAGCCGCCGGCGCCGATGGTCTCGTCCCAGATGACGTCGCCGGGTGCGACCCCCTCCGGGAGCGCCACGGCATCGCGGGCCGGGATCGTGGGCTGGGTCTCGGCCCGGGCATCGCCCTGAGCGCGGGCGTGCTCCCGCGCCCCATGAGTGCTCGAGGTGAGGGACACCGCGCCTCCAGGGGACGACCGGGATCTTTCAACGATTCATCGAAACCCGCACCCGAAGACTGCGCGACACGCGGGCGCGCGTCAAGGGCGCGCGACGAGAGCTCCGCTAGAGTCGGCGGCGATGCCGGCCCGGGCACGCCAGGAGCACCAGCCCCGCACGGGCCGTCCGCGGGCGGACGCCCGGCAGCTCGACCGGGAGCCCCGAGACGAGATCGTGGCCGTGGCCAGCCGCCTGTTCGCGGAGCGCGGCGTGGCCGGCACCACGATGAGCGAGATCGCCCGGCGCTCCGGCCTGCGCCAGTCGTCGGTCTACTACTACTTCCGCGACAAGGAGCAGATCCTCGAGGAGATCCTGGCGAGCGTGAACCGGGCGATCCTCGACCAGCTCGACCGGATCTCCGCCGAGGGCGGGTCCCCGGCCCTGCGGCTGTACCGGCTGATCCGCCTGGACGTGCTGCAGATCTGCGCCTTCCCCTACGACATCAACGAGATCCAGCGGCTCTCGGCGCTCCAGGAGGAGCGCTTCCGCCTGTTCTGGTCCGAGCGCCAGGAGCTCGACCGCCGGGTGGAGGAGCTGGTGGCCGAGGGCGTGGCGGCCGGCGAGCTGCGCGAGGTCGACCCGCGCCTCGCCGCCCTGACCATCCTCGCCAACGACGAGGGCACCCAGAACTGGCACCGCCCGGCCGGCTCGATCGGCCAGCTCGAGGACGAGGGCTACGACCCGGAGACGGTCGCCGCCTTCCTGGCCGACCTGGCCCTCGGCGGA
>JAXIPH010000295.1:0-9250 GCA_045403035.1 Thermoleophilia bacterium
GGGCTCGTGGCGCGTGAGAAGCAGGGCAACAGCGTCCGCTGCCGCATCACCGACGAGTCGGTCCTGCGACTCTGCGAGCAGGTCTGCGGAGGCCTCCAGCGGCAGGTCGCCGAGCTGCAGGCCCTGCTCGGGCCCGGTGGCGGGACCCGATGAGCGGCTGGATCCCATCACTCGAGATCCGCGGCTTCTCAGATGCTCATGCAGGGGTCTCCGGCACGGCTTCGACCGCCACGATCGCCGCAACGCGGGCCCGGAAGACCCGCCAGCGGCGCTCGCTGTCGTGGAACTGCCCGGCCGACTCGGCCGCGAGATCCGCCGCTCGATCCAGGAGCTCAGAGGCCGAAGACAGGTAGCCGGGGAGGTGACGCGGGCCGGCGAGGTCGGCGCGGACCCCCTCCGGCGAGAGATCGAGGGGCGCGGGCGACCCGCTGCGCCACCGTCCCGATCGGAACGATCGTCGTGCGCGCGGCAGCCCGGCACCAGGCGTGGATCAGACGAGCCAGCGACGACGCGAGGCGCCTCCCAGCGAGGGCGTCAGGAGGAGCAGGAGGCTCCCGAACAGCGCGAGGCCGACGGCCACCGCCACCATCGCAGCCGCACGCGGGATTCGGAGAGTGCGCCGCCGCCCCGGGCTCAGGTCCAGTTCTGCCCCGCCCTGACGACCCGCTATCGGTGCGCCCGATCGTGGGCCGAGCCCGACTCTGGGCCGATGCGTGTCACGGGGAGCGCATGGTGCCGGCGCTCCGACTCGCTGTCGGGCGCAAAGGCGACCTTCACGTGATGCGCGCAGAGCGGCACGAGAACCTTGATTCGCCCGACGCGCGTCGTGAAGGTCTGCTCCGCGGCCTCAGAGCAGTTCCGGATGGTGCACCGAGGCATCGGGGGCTCCCGACCGGTGCCATCGCGGGCCGTCGATGGTGTGGGAGACGCCACCGCTCACCCCCGATCGGCTGGCCGGCGCCGGCCCCGGGAGCGCCGGCTTCCCGGGTGATCGAGGTCGGGGGGAGCGATGGCCAACTCGGTGAGCAGCGCGTGGGTGGCCTCCAGAGACGAGGTCAGGATCTGGCGTGCGATCTCGAGCAGCTGGAACATCCGCGGATCCCTGACCCGGTAGAAGACGCTCGTCCCCTCCTTGCGACTCTCGAGGATGCCCTGGCGGCGGAGCACCCCGAGGTGTTGAGAGGTGCCGCTGGAGTCCAGGCCGAGCTCCGCCTGCAGCTCACCAACGCTCCGCTCACCACCCCGGAGGATCTCGAGGATCCGCACCCGCACCGGATGGCCCATGACCCGGAAGAGGTCGGCCTTCACGACATGAATCGGCTCATGACCCCTGGGGGGAGCCTGAGCAGACCCCGAGCGCGACTCCAAGGACATCGGCGCTTCTTTCCGAGGATGTTTGCGCGACGCTCTCACGAGCATGGCCGGAGGCGGCCGTTCGCGATCTCGGCGCTAGCCTAACACATATGAATACCGTAAGATTCAAAACCAATGAGCAACGGAGAGACGCATTCTCAGAGCACCGAGACCTCCGGGGCGAGCCGCGGACATGAGGGCGGCATGCGGATCGCGGTGGCGAATCTTCGCGCCGGAACCGGGAGGACGACGACCGCGCTGCACCTCGCCGCCGCGCTGGCGGAGGATGGTGCCACCCTGCTCGTCGACGCGGACCCCAGCCGGTCGGCCCTCTCGTGGACCGAGGCCGCCGGCGAGTCCAGGTTCCGAGCGGTCGGTCTGCCCGCCAGCAACCTTCACCGCTGGCTGGGGGAGCTTGCGGAACCCTACGAGCACGTCGTGATCGACACTCCGTCCAACCACGTCGGCATCCTGTGCTCGGCGCTCATCTTCGCCGAGGAGGTCGTCATCCCCTCGCCCCCCGGCTCGGCGGATCTCGCCTGCCTCCGTCTGACCGTGGATCTCGCCATCGAGGTCGGCAAGCTGAGCCCGGTGCAGGTTCGAGTCCTCCTCGTCCGCATGGGCGCCGCGAGGGCCCTGGGCGCCGGAGCGCTTCTCGAGGACTCGACGCGCCCCTATCTCATGGAGGCCGCCGTTCCCGTGCTCGAGCGGACCACCCTCTCGGTGACGAGTCCGGCGGCTGCCGACGCCTACCGAGCGGTGGTGGGCGAGCTCCTCGGGGTGACGCGAGGCCGCGATACGCCCATCACGGCCGTGCCCTGAGGGGCTGACCGGCAATCGCACGCGAGGGCGATCACACCTCGCCCCGGCTGTCGACCGATCGAAGTCTTCTACTCTCATACGATTTGACTCTACGAACACGGACGTGCGCTACAGTCCGCGACGCCACCGCGGGGAGAGCCACGCATCCGGCTCTGCCCCGGAGGCCACCGAGGGGTGAGAAGACCCTCATCGCTGTCAGAGCCGGCGCCCCGGCCCGCGGGTGCCGCTCTCCTTGTCGCGGACCGATCTCATGGAGGGCTTGACCCTGTTGGCCTTCTCTCGCATGCACCGACCCGGCGGCGAGTGCCCTGACCGGGCGAGGTTCGTCGCGGGCGGCCCACCCCGTCGTCGGGCCCTCGGCCCGGTTGCACTCCCGATCAGCCTCCCGCGCACGACGCGCCCCCCTGCGTAGCTTCTGAGCCTCCTCGGCCTCACGGTCATCGTCGGCACGGGAATCCTTGCCGGTGGGACCGCCCTCGCTGCTCGACGCGCCTCCCCGACGCCGGCCCTGTGGGTGCAGGCGTCGGGCATGGCACTCCTCGGGCTGGCGGGCGTCGTCTCCCTTCTGACCGGCCGATCGGCGGGATCGTCCTTCACGAGCGAGTTCCAGCCGGCGGTCGGCGTCGATCCGCTCTCCGGGCTCTTCCTCGCCATCCTGGCGATGGTGGCTGTCCCGGCCGCCGTGTATGCGACGAGCTACCTGGCGGACTCGCCACACGCCCGCTCGCTCGGGACCATCACCGGGCTGTTCCAGATCGCCCTCGTCGGTGTGCTCGTGGCGCGCGACCCGACGTTGTTCCTGGCCTTCTGGGAGCTGATGACGCTGATCCCCGCCGCGGCCATCCTCGTCCAACACGGCGAGGCGTCGGCGCGGCGAGCGGTCTTCGAGTACCTGGCGATCACCCACATCGGGGGCGCGGGCGTCTGGGTGGCGATCCTGGTGCTCGCGGATCACGGCGCGTTGGGGGACCCCTCCGGCCTGGCATCGGCGGGAGCGAGCGTCCAGGCCCTGGTGGCGGTGGCGGGGCTCATCGGCTTCGGCACGAAGGCGGGCCTGGTGCCGCTGCACTCCTGGCTCCCGCGGGCGCACCCGGTGGCTCCGAGCAACATCTCCGCCGTGATGTCGGGCGTCATGGTGAAGGTCGCCCTCTACGGGCTCGTGCGCCTGCTGTTCGAGTGGCTCGGCGCAGCACCGCTTTGGCTCGGCATCACGGTGCTGGCGATGGGGGGCGCGTCGGCGCTGGTCGGAGTCCTGTACGCGCTCTTCCAGCATGAGCTCAAGCGCCTGCTGGCGTTCCACTCGATCGAGAACGTCGGGATTGTCGCGCTCGGCCTGGGCGCCGCCCTGATCTTCCTCGGACGCGGGAGCGGGGAGTGGGCCGGCCTGGCGTTCGCCGCGGCCATGCTCCACGCGATGAACCACGCCGTCTTCAAAGGGCTGCTGTTCCTCGGGGCGGGCTCCTTCGAACGCGCTGTCGGCGGCCTCCACATCGACCGGATGGGGGGCCTGCTCAGGCGCATGCCGTGGACGGGAACCGCCTTCCTCGTGGGGGCGATGGCGATTGCCGGCCTCCCGCCGCTCAACGGGTTCGTCTCCGAGTGGCTGACCCTTCAGGCGCTTCTCTCCCTCGGCCGCGAGGACGCGATGGGCGTCGCGCTGGCGGGGGCCCTCAGCGCGGCCGCTCTCGGGGCCACGGCAGGGCTGGCCGCCCTCTGCTTCGCCAAGGTCGTGGGACTCGTGCTCCTGGGGCGTCCGCGGACGCCGGCATGCGCCGGGGCGCGGGATGTCGCGGTCCCGATGAGAGCCGCGGTGTGCGTCCTGGCGGCGCTCTGCGTGGCCCTCGGCCTCGCCCCGGGGCTCCTGTTCCCCTCGCTCGTCGACCTCGGTCCCGGCGACGCCGACCTGGCTCGTGGCGCGGGGATCTCGGTCCCGGGAACCTCGCTGCCGACGCTCGGCGTCGCCGCCGCCCTCGTGGCCGTGGCCGCGATGCTGTTCGTCGCGCGCGGCCGGCGCAGGGCGGCGCCGGCGCCGGCCTGGGCCTGCGGTCAACCGATCGACCCCAAGCTCTCGTGGACGTCTGCGGCCTTCACGAAGCCGCTGCGCCTGTCGATGTGGGGCGTCCTGCGTCCGGAACGCCGCGTCGAGGCGGTGATGCGCGGCGGCGTCCTGCACGAGGTCCGGCACGAGGGAGGCGTCCCGCACCTGTTCGACTCCCTGCTCTACGCGCCGGTGCTCCGTGCCGCGCTCGCCGCGGCCTCGGTTGCCCGCCGACTTCAGTCCGGGAGCCTTCGCCTCTATGTGTCGTACCTGGTGGGGCTCGTGCTGCTGCTCCTCCTCCTCGCCCGCGCCGGGGCGCTCGGATGAGTGCCGGGGACGGCCTGACCATGGCGGTGCAGGTGGCGGGAGCGGGGCTCGCACCCCTCCTGCCCGGAGGGGTGCAGGCGGTCAAGGCCCGCATGCAGGGTCGCAGAGGCCCCGGGGTGCTGCAGCCCTACCGCGAGCTTCGACGTCTCTGGCGCCGGAGCCGAGTCGACCCGCTGGGCACCGGCCCCCTCTACCGGGCGGCCCCGCCGGTCGTGGCGGCCGCGCTCGTCGTCTGCCTGCTCGTGGTCCCCGTCGCCGCGAGCGGCACGGGATGGCCCGCGGGAAACGACGTTCTCCTCGTGCTGGGACTGCTCGCCCTGTCCCGCTTCGCGATCTCGCTCTCGGCCTGGGACACCGGCGGCGGCTTCGGCCTGATGGGCTCCTCCCGCGACCTGACCCTGGCCGTCTTCGGCGAGGCGCTCCTCGTCCTCGTGGTCCTGCTCGCGTCGCTTCCGGCCCGCAGCACCGATCTCCAGGCCATGTGGACCGCCGCCGCCGGGACGTCCATATGGACCGAGCCGGCCCACTGGTGCGGGGTGCTCGCCATGGGCCTGGTGGTGGTCCTGGAGACGGGTCGCCAGCCGATCGACAACCCGGACACCCACCTCGAGCTGACGATGATCCACGAGGGGCCGCTCCTCGAGTACGCGGGGCGCGACCTCGCCTACCTGAAATGGACGGCCGCGGCGCGCCATTGGGTGATCCTGGTGCTCGCCTGCGGACTCTTCATGCCGCACCCCGCCGGCCTCGTGCCGGGACTGGCGGCCCTCGGCGCCGGGCTCGCGATCCTCGTCGTGGCGCTCGGCGTCGTGGAGACCGCGCAGCCGAAGATGCGCCTCCTGCGAGTCCCACTCGTTCTGCTGGGCGGCATCGCCGTGGCGCTGCTCGGCCTCGTGAGCTGGGTCGCAGGGGGCGGCGGGTGAGCGCCTGGCTGGTGTGGCTGCTGGTCGGCCTCGGCCTCGGCGCGGTCGGCGCCCGGCGGGCGCCGTTGGCAGCCGGCCTGGTCACCGCCCAGACGTACATCGTCGGTATCGGCGCTCTCAGCCTGGCCTCCGGTCGGTCCCGGGAGTTCGCCGTGGCCGGGGCGCTTCTGGTCGCAAAGGCCGTCGTCGTGTCGGTGATCATCGCCGTGGCGATGGTCCGGACCCGCGACGCCCGGCCCCACGACGTGGGGTCGCCGCTGCTGATCCGAGTCGGGGGATCGCTGGCCCTGGTGCTGGCGTTCGTCGCGCTGGTGCCGGCGTACGGGCTCGAGAGCCGCGCGGCCGAGGACGCGGCCGCGGCCATGGTGGCGACGGCCCTGGCCCTGGTGCTCGCCCGGCGCGCAACGCTGTTCGCGGTGCTCGCCTTCCTGATCGCGGAGAACGGGATCGCGCTGGCGGCGGTCTCCGCGGACGGTGCGCTCCCGCTGGTGGTCGAGCTCGGGATCGCGTTCGACATCGTCGTGCTGATCGCCGTCGCAGCCGTGTTCCAGAGGCGGATCCTGGGGGCGTTCGGGACCACCGACTCCGCTGCCCTGCAGGGGATTCGTGACTGAGCCGGCGCCCCTCCTCGTCCTGCTGGTCCCTCTGGCCCCAGCCCTCGTGGCGGTCGCCACGCTGCCCACCCGGTCCGCCACCGTGGCCGATCGGGTGGGTCGGTGGGGAGGCATCCTCGCCGCCGCCCCCGCGGTGGCCCTTGCGATCTGGGCCTTGCTCCGCGCCGCCGACCCGCCGACGACGGGCTCCTGGTGGTCGGTGGATGCCCCGGCGGGTCTCTTCTTGGCGGTGATCGCGTTCGTCGGAGCGTCCTCGGCGGTCACCTCGCCCGCGTATCTTCGCCATACCCCCAGCTCGCGCGCGGGGGCGGTCACGACGCGCCACCTCTACTGGGTGGCGTTCCATCTCTTCTGGGCGGCGCTCCTCGCCGTGCCGCTCGTGGACAACCTCGGCCTCGCCTGGATCCTGATCGAGGCGACCACCGCCGCATCGGCGCTCCTGGTGGCCTACAGCGGGAAGAGGAGCGCCCTCGAGGCGGGCTGGAAGTACCTGGTCTTGACGAGCGTCGGGCTCACCCTGGCCCTCTTCGGCATCGTCCTCCTCTCCGTGAAGGCAGCGGCCGCGGAGGGTGGACTCTCGACCCTCGACTGGAGCGAGCTCGCGGCACGCGCGCCCGCGCTCCAGAGCGACGGGACACTCGTGGCGTTCGTGCTGATCATCGCGGGGCTCGCGACGAAGGTCGGATGGGCGCCCGTCCACAACTGGCTGCCCGACAGTCACAGCGAGGCGCCTCCTCCGGTGAGCGCGCTCCTGTCGGCGGCGCTCCTCCCGACGGTGGCGTTTGTCGCCTGGCGCCTTGCGCTGGCGCTGCGCCCGGCCGTTGGCGAGCACGCCGTCCGTGCGCTCTTCGTCGGCTTCGGGCTCGCGTCGCTGGCCGTGGCGGTGCCGTTCCTGTGGCGCGCCCTCCCGTGGAAGCGACTGCTCGCCTACTCGAGCCTCGAGCACATGGGGATCATCGCGTTGGCGATCGGATTCCAGACCCCGCTTGCGACCGCGGGCGCCCTGCTCCACGTCGCGGGCCACGCGATCGCCAAGTCCCTCGGGTTCAACGCCACGATCCCGCTGCTCCACTACCAGCCGGCGGCCGGCCGTCGCCCACCACGCGGCCTCGCTCGGCTCAGCCGCCCGCTGGCGAGCGCCATCGGCCTCAGCCTCGGGACGCTGTCCGGGCTTCCACCGTCCCCGCTCTTCCTGAGCGAGCTCCTGGTGCTCGCGGGTGGCTTCGCGGCCGGCCTCGCCTGGGCGGCGACCCTGGCGGCGGTGCTCCTCGCGCTCGGCTTCCTCGGCATGGCGCACGTGCTCGTCGAGGGGCTTGCGGGTCGCCCGTCCGGCAGACGGCCGACGAGCGCGCGCGGAACCCGTCAGATCGGCGCGCTCGCGATGGTTTCCGCCGCCGGGCTGCTGGGGCTGACCCTGGCGGCCTACGCTCTGCCGGGATCCGCGCTGGTGACGGCTCTCACCCCCGGAGCGCCATGAGCGCGAGCAAGATCCCGGAGCGGGGGCTCCATGAGGTGAGGGTCTCGCCCGGCGGCCTCCGCGACACGGTGACCCGCCTCCTGGCCGATGGAGGCAGGGTGGAAGGGCTCTTCGTGGCCGGGACCGCCGAGGGTGATCCCGAGGTGCGCTGTGCCGCCTCCCTGCCAGAAGACGGCGATCTGCTGCTCCGCGCCCCCGTCCCCTCGCGTGAGATCCCCACCCTGGTGGACCTCCTTCCCGCCCTCGACTGGGACGAGCGGGAGGCACGCGACCTCCACGGTGTCCGTTTCGTCGGGCACGAGCCACACCGCGCGCTCGTCACCCACCCCGACGACCTGGCTCTGTGGACGACGCCCATCGTGGGCGAGGACGTGCACCAGGTCGCGGTGGGGCCCATCCACGCGGGCGTGATCGAGTCGGGGCACTTCCGCTTCCACTCGGTGGGCGAGCGGATCCTGCACGTGGACGTCCGGCTCTTCTACAAGCACCGCGGGCTCGAGCGCGCGGCCGAGGGGCAGGCGGTCGCCGACGCGATCCGGGTGGTGCAGCGCGCATGCGCCGCGTGCGCGGCGGCGAACACGATCGCCTTCGCCCAGGCCGTGGAGCAGGCGATGGGTCTGTGGCCCGGAGCACAGACGCGGCGAGCGCGAACGATGCTCCTGGAGCTGGAGCGGCTCTACAACCACGTCAACGACATCGGGGCGATCTGCGCGGGCGTCGGCCTCGCCCCCGGGGCGATGGCCTTCGCCAGCTTCAAGGAACGAGCCCAGCGGATCATCCAGGCACTCGTCGGTCATCGCTTCCTGTTCGGCTCGGTCGGGGTCGGCGGGAGCCACCTGTCGATATCGGCCCCCGCGGCGGCCGCCGGCCGATCCGACCTCCGCGACCTGGGGGTCGACGTCACGAGCTCCTGGCGCGACCTCCTCTTCAATGCCTCCCTCCGGGACCGCACTCGTGGGGCCGGCCGGCGTCCCCGGGAGGAGGCGCGTCGTCTTGCCGAGCAGGATGTCGTGCTCCGCGCCGTTCTCGCGCAGCCGCATGTGGGCGAAGTACGGCGACCCGCTGTCCACCTCGGCCGGGCGTTCCGCCGTCCGGAGCTGGCGGAGGAGCGCCGACTGCCGGTCCCATTGCTGCATGAGGGCCGGTTGGTCGTCGGTCTTGCTACCCTCGCGGAGCGCGTCGCGGAGATGTTCGAGCTCGCGCACCAGGGAGGTCTCGGACGGCAGCGCGGGGGCCGGCGTCGCCGCGAGGGTGGCGTTCACCTCGGTGAGCAGACGCAGCTCGTCCTCGACGATCGGATGCGACACGATCGATCGACGCTAACGGTCGGCGCACGGTCGCACAAGCGCACGACCTCGAGCCGCGCCGGCGGGGCGCGAGGAGACAACGCCTCCTCACCCGAGCGCGCGCCCGGATGGCGAGAGTGGGCGGCGGTGACTCACGCTTCGGCTTTCGCGTAGCGACCGGACCGGCGCGCTCAGCAGCACCCGGGAAAGCAGGCGCGGGTTCCCGAGCACATGAGCTTGCAGCGCCACATGTGCCACCGCTTCTCCCGCGCGGAGCCCTTGTGGGTCGGCCGGGACACGAGCATGCGCGACGCCGGCGTCCATGAGGAGTGGTCCCGACGACGCGAATCATTGCACGCACTTAGCGGGCTTTCCGCGTCTCGCCATCGGCGAGCCGCCGCGCGTGCGTG
>JAXIPH010000052.1:0-5100 GCA_045403035.1 Thermoleophilia bacterium
GTTGGTCATGTACGCGAGGAACGCGATGACGGCGACCGCGGTGACCAGCGCGATGGGACGCCGGTGGATGCGCCGCTCCGGCCCCCGGTCGATGAAGGGGGTCAGGATCAGCAGCGCCATCAGGATGTTGGGGATGATGAACGTCGCCATGATCACCGGCTGCAGCGCGTTCTGTCCCTTGAAGATCCGGAGGAGCTCGAAGAGGAAGAAGAAGTACCACTCGGGCCGCGGCACGTAGTCGGTGCTGGCCGGGTTGACCGGCTCGCCCACCTCCACGCGATGCCAGATCGCCAGCGCGATGACGATGCCGATCACCAGCGTGGCGATGACCAGGTCCTTGTAGACCGCGTACGGGAAGAACGGCTTGCCGGCCTTCTTCGCCGCGGCGTAGTCGGCGTCGTAGGCCCTCTGCTGACCCCGGTTCACGAGCCGTCCTCGGGCTTCATGACCGGGCTCGGGGTCGATCCCGGCGTCGCGGAGGCGGGGACCTCACGCCGACCGTAGGGCAGCCGCTCGCGCTCGGCGGCGCGCCGCGCCTCCCCCTCGGCCCGCTCGGCGGCGATGCGGCGCTTGCTGTACGGCGGCTCGGCGATGCCGAGCTTCGTGATCAGGTAGAGGTGCAACCCGATGAAGGTGGCTATGCCGATGGGTATCACGAGCATATGGATGGAGTAGAAGCGCGAGAGCGTGTCGGGCCCGAACTCCGGCCCCGCCCGCAGGATGTCGGCGATGTACGGACCGATGATCGGCGCGCTCGCCGTGATGTTCACGGCCACCACGGTCGCCCAGTAGGCCTTCTGGTCCCACACCAGCAGGTAGCCGGTGAGGCCCATGAACATGGTCAGGATGAGCAGCAGGGCCCCGGTGACCCAGGTGAGCTCGCGCGGGTACTTGTAGGCGCCGAAGAAGAA
Source organism: Thermoleophilia bacterium (assembly GCA_045403035.1). Classification (GTDB taxonomy): domain Bacteria; phylum Actinomycetota; class Thermoleophilia; order Miltoncostaeales; family Miltoncostaeaceae; genus CAVXDY01. The sequence goes on from JAXIPH010000052.1 coordinate 912, forward strand.
GACCCGGCCCATGTGGAGGAAGACCACCACGATCATCGCGCTGGCGCCCCACTTGTGCATGCCGCGCACCAGCCAGCCCCACGTCACCTCGTCGGTGATGGACTGGATGCTCTGGTAGGCCCGGTCGGGGTCGGGCGTGTAGTACATCGCCAGGATGATCCCGGTGATGGCCTGCAGGCCGAACAGGGCCAGGGCCGTGAAGCCGAGGGTCTGGAACCAGCTCGTCTCGGCCGGGACGTTTCGGAAGAGGAACCACTTCGATCCGAACTTGAGCCCGGTCCGGCGGTCCACATAGTCGAAGGTCGCCTCGCCCGCCTTGATGGCGGGGTTCTTGGGCGCGATGTCCTTGGTCGCCATCCGGCCCCTCAGCTCGGCGGGAGCGGGTAGAGGTTCGAGAGCACGCCGGTCACGGGCTCGCCCGGGCCCTTCAGCGCGTACGGGTTCTGGTCCTCGTCGATCGAGAACGGCCGTCCGACGAGGAGGCGCGCCTCCGGCGGAGCCCCCTGCGTGGGCACTCCCTTGGACGGGGCCTCTTGCTTGGCGATGTCCACCCCGTCGGCACCGACGAGCTTCACGTCGAAGCGGTCGAGCGGTCGCGGCGGTGGGCCGCCGGTGACGAGGCCGAGCGAGTCGTAGGTTCCGCCGTGGCAGGGGCAGGCGAAGCCGTCGCTCCCGCTCGAGTACGCCGCCGGGCAGCCCAGGTGGGCGCACCGGTTCCAGATGGCGATGATCGCCCCGTCCTTGTGGCGCAGATACGCTCGGCGGTCGGACTCGGGGCTCGGCCCGGAGACGGCGATCGAGGTGGTCTCGCCGTCGGGGAAGTCGGAGAGCGGGCCGACGTCGACCCAGCGCCAGTCCTCCTCCTCGACCGTGTCGGCGACCGCGAAGCCCACGACGGGCACCAGGATGGCCGCGGTCAGGACCCCGCCGGTGACCAGGGCAACGCCGGTCAGGAACCTGGTGCGGGTGATGTAGGCCGGGTCGTCGTGGGGGTCGTGGGCGGGGGGCGGGTCGCTCGCGACGGGCCCCTGGTACCGGCCGCCGCGCGCCTCGCCCATCCCTCCGTCGCCCTGGCTCTCAGCCAACCCGACCTCCGCGCCGTCGTCGGACATCCCCCATCCCGGGGCTCCGGCGGGGATTCAATCCGACGGAGGGGGCAGATTCAACGACGCCGGAAGGGGCCGTACGTCCTTTTGTGGGGGGCCGGCCGGATGTCGTACTCGTCCCAGCGCCGGTCGACGAGGGCCCGGACGTCGTCGCTCATCGTGATCGGGTCCGGCCAGGGCCGCACGATTCCCTCCCCGGGCCACTTGCGGGTGGCGTCGAAACCCACCTTGGAGCCGTAGGCGAAGTAGGGCGCGGCGTGGTCGAGGGCGTCCACCGGTCCCTCCACGACCAGCATGTCGCGGCCGGCGTCGACGTTGGAGAAGGCCTGGAAGGCAACCGCCGACGTGTCCTGCACGTCCACGTCGTGGTCCACCACCACCACGCAGCGGCTCAGCGACAGCAGCCCGAGCCCCCAGATCGCGCTCATGAGCTTCTTGGCGTGGCCGGGATAGCGCTTGTTCACCGACACGATGGCGCAGTTGTGGAACACGCCCTCGAGCGGCAGGTTCATGTCCACGAGGTCCGGGAGGGTCATGCGGATGACCGGGAGGAAGAGCCGCTCGGTCGCCTTGCCGAGGTAGAAGTCCTCCATCGGCGGAGGCCCCACGATGGTGGTCGCGTAGATCGCGTCCGAGCGCATCGACATGCCCGTGAGGTGGAAGGTGGGGTAGTCGTCCACCGGGGTGTAGAAGCCGGTGTGGTCGCCGAAGGGCCCCTCGGGGCGCAGGTCGGTGGCGTCCACGTAGCCCTCGAGCACGACCTCCGACTCGGCCGGCACGTCGAGGTCCACCGTGCGGCACTTCACCATCTCCACGCTGCGCCCGCGCAGGAAGCCGGCGATGATCATCTCGTCGATGCCCGGTGGCAGCGGCGCCGTGGCCGAGTAGGTGGTGGCCGGGTGCGACCCGATGGCCACCGCCACCGGAACCCGCCCCTGCGAGTCGCGCAGGTGCGCGGCGCCGTCCTTGTGGATCTGCCAGTGCATCATCGCCGTGCGCCGGTCGAGCTTCTGGATGCGGTACATGCCGCAGTTGCCCGCGCCGGTGCGCGGGTCCCGGCTGAAGACCAGCGGCAGGGTCACGAACGGGCCGCCGTCCTCGGGCCAGCACGTGAGGATCGGCAGCCGGTCGAGGTCCGGCTCGTCCACCCAGATCTCCTGGCAGGGCCCCTCGCGCACGATCTTGGCCGAGAACGAGGCCAGCTCGCGCAGCTTGCCGAGGGCCTTCATCTTGGCCACCACGCCCTGCGGCGGCTGCAGGTCCATGAGGGACTCGATCCGCTCGCCCAGGGCGTCGAGGCTCTCGGTGCCGAGCGCCAGGCACATGCGCCGCTCGCTGCCGAACTGGTTGATGAGCACCGGCAGGTCGCTGCCTTGGACGTTCTCGAAGAGCAGCGCGGGGCCGCCGGCCTTCGACACACGGTCCGCGATCTCCGTGATCTCGAGGTGGGGATCGACCGGCGCGGCGACGCGCGCGAGCTCGCCCTCGCGCTGGAGCCGCGCGATCCACTCGCGCAGGTCCTTCATCGCAGCGCCGCGTCCAGCTCGGGGATGGGCGGGAGGCGGGCGGCGAGGGCCTCCAGGGGCTCGCGGTCGCCCTCGGACCGGAGGACGTGCTTGGCCGCCAGGTAGCGCGCGGCCACGTCGCCCCCGTCGTCTCCGCGCCGCGACGCGATCGCGACGGTGGTCGCCCGCCAGAGCGGGGCCAGCGCCGCCCGGTCGCCGGTGGCGACCAGGCCGGCGCCCAGGGCGATCAGGTCGGCCAGCGCCTCGATCACGAAGAGGTCGCCCGAGTCGGCGATCCGCACCAACCCGTGGGCGTAGCAGTAGTCGCCGGCCAGCACCTCGCCGCCGGGCTCCGCCGGCGCCAGGTGGCGCGCCACGCCGTGGTGGAGGAGGAAGCCCTCCAGGATCAGGTCGAGGCCCGCGGCCTGGTGGCGGTCGAGCGGGGGGGAGACGAGCGGCGCCAGCAGCGGCGCGGCCTCCGGCCCGATCAGCCCGCCGGCGAGGGCCGGCTCCCGCGCGAGCGCCTCCCTCACAGCGCCTCCACGGCGCGGGCGAGGGCCGTGCGGGTGGCGGCGAGCTCCGGCGCCCCGTGCGCGAGTCCGGTGAACCACGCCTCGTACTGGGAGGGGGGCGGGTACACGCCGGCGTCCAGGAGCGCTCGGGCGAACCGGCCGTAGGCCTCGGTGTCGCTGCCCGTCGCGGTCGCGTGGTCGGTCACGGGCCCCTCCCGGAAGAACGGCGTCAGCATCGAGCCCACGCGGTTCACGCTCACGGGCGCCCCGCTCTCGCGGATCGCCCCCTCGAGCGCGGCGCCGCTCTCCTCGAGGCGGGCGTAGACACCGGGCCGGGCCAGCTCGCCCAGCACGGCGAGGCCCGCGGCGGTGGCGAGCGGGTTCCCCGAGAGGGTGCCGGCCTGGTAGCAGGGGCCCTCGGGCGCCAGCTCCCGCATCACGTCGGCGCGGCCGCCGAACGCCCCCACCGGCAGACCGCCGCCGATGACCTTGCCGAGGCAGGTGATGTCGGCCCGCACCCCGTAGCGCTCCTGCGCGCCGCCCGGGGCGACGCGGAACCCGGTGATGACCTCGTCCAGCACCAGCAGCGCGCCGGTGCGGTCGCAGGCGCCGCGGAGGGCCGCGAGGTACCCCTCGGCGGGCGGGACCACGCCCATGTTGCCCGCGACCGGCTCCACGATCATCGCCGCCGCCCCCCGCAGCGCCCGTTCGGCGGCGGCCGCGTCGTTGTAGGGCACGATGCGCGTGGCGGCGGTGGCCGCCGCGGTCACCCCGGCGCTGGAGGGCACGCCCATCGTGGCCAGCCCGCTGCCGGCCTCGGCGAGCAGCCCGTCGATGGCGCCGTGATATCCGCCCGCCACCTTCACGATGACCTCACGCCCGGTCGCCGCCCGGGCCAGGCGCAGCGCCCCCATCACCGCCTCGCTGCCGGAGGAGGTCATGCGCAGCCGCTCCACCGAGGGCATCGCCTCCGCCACGACCTCCGCGAAGCGCACCTCGCGCTCGGTTGGGGCGCCGTACGAGGTGCCCAGCGGGAGCGCGTCCCGGAGGGCGCTCAGCACGGCGG
>JAXIPH010000104.1:0-9517 GCA_045403035.1 Thermoleophilia bacterium
CAGCTCGCGGGGAACGTGTGGGAGTGGGTGGCCGACGACCCCGCCGGCGACGGCTGGCGCGCCGTGCGCGGCGGCTCGTACCTGGACCACGGGTGGGGCCTCCGGGCCAGCCGCGTGCTGTCCGCCGATCCCGGCCGCGCCACCCACACCACGGGCTTCCGCGTCGCCATCGACCTCGATCCCCCCGACCATCCCGAGCAGGAGGTGCCATGACCCCGCCGCCCGCGCCGGATCGCGAGCGGGTGCTCGACGCCCTGCGCGACGTCTACGACCCCTGCTGTGCCGACCGCGGCATCAGCGTGGTCGACATGGGCGTGGTGGAGGCGGTCCACGTGGACGGCTCGCACGTGCGCGTCGACCTCGTGCTCACGACCGGCTGGTGCCCCTTCGTGGCCTCGATGTCCGACGCCATCCCCGCCCGCCTGCGCGAGCTCGACGGCGTGGACAGCGTGGCCGTCGAGGTCGTCTGGGACCCCGTGTGGACGCCCGACCGGCTGTCCCCCTCGGCCCGCGAGAAGCTCTCCCTGCCCCTCGAGGAGCTGCTGCCCCACCGGGAGCGGCGCCTCGCGCAGGCCACCGCGAAAGGAGCCTGACCATGGCGACCACCGACGCCGCCGCCGCCGCCGCATCGGGGGCCCGGGAGCGCAAGGTCCCGGCCTTCGTGTTCGACTGCGTCTGTCACATCTTCAACTTCGACAAGGCCAACGCCCTCGGCCCGCCGGGCGACCTCTTCGACGAGCACCTCTACGCGTTCCACCAGCTCCTGACGCGTGCGGGCGAGCCCATCCTGAGCCGTGACGAGTTCTTCCGCGAGTGGTCGGTCGACGAGATCTACGACATGGTCATCGAGGGGTCGGACACGGACATGATCGTGGCCCAGCCGCTCCCGCTGACCGACCTCTTCCACGACGGCCTCTCCGCGTGGGAGAAGTGCGCCGAGATGGCGGCGAAGCACCCGGACCGCGCCGTCTTCTGGGGCTCGGTCAACCCGCTGGAGGGAAAGAAGGCCCTCGACCTGATGACGCGCCAGGTGGAGGACCACGGCGCGAAGGCCTTCAAGTTCTACAACGTGCGCTACGACTACGGGCAGCCCTTCCCGTGGCGCATGGACGACCCGCGCATCGCGTTCCCGGTGTTCGAGCACGCGCAGAAGCTGGGCGTCAACCTGGTCGGCGTGCACAAGGGTGTGCCCCTCGGCCCCCAGCCGATCGAGCACACGCGCACCTTCGACATGGACGGGGCGGCCGCCAACTTCCCCGACATCAACTTCGTGATCTTCCACGTCGGGCTGCCCTGGCTCGACGAGGTGCTGTGGCAGATCGTGCGCTTCCCCAACCTCTACGCCTCGATCGCCGCGACGGTGAACTTCATCTCCCGCCAGCCGCGGGTCTTCGCCGAGATGCTCGGGAAGATGATGTGGTGGTGCGGGGAGGACAAGATCATCTACGGCGGCGAGTCGCCGATCTGGCACCCGCAGTGGGCGCTCGAGGAGTTCTGGAGCTTCGAGCTGCCGCGGGACATCGTGGAGGAGCGCGGCTACCCGCAGCTCACCGAGCAGGCCAAGCGGAAGATCCTGGGCGGCAACCTCGCGCGGCTGCACGGCATCGACCTGGAGGCGAAGGCAAAGGAGCTGGGAGCCCCTATCTGAGTTTCTTCTCGAACCAGTGGTCCGCGTAGGCCTCGTCGTTGAAGGGGGCCACCTCCACGTAGCCGGCGGAGCGGTACAGGGCGATCGCCTCGACGAGCGTCCTGTTCGTCTCCAGCTGGGTGGCCCGGGCGCCGTGATCCGCGGCGTGGGCCTCGAGCTCGGTCAGGAGTCGACGGCCGATGCCGAGGCCCCGCGCGGACTCGGCGACCCACATGCGCTTGATCTCGGCGGACGCGTCGCCGCGGAACCTGAGCGCGGCGCCTCCGATGGGGTCCGCGCCCAGGGTCGCCACCAGGACAAGGCCGGCCGGAGGCCGCAGCTCCTCCTCGCCGGCGACGAGGCTCTGCCCGGGGTCGAAGCCCGTCTCGAACCGGCGGTCGAGCTCGGAGAAGTACGCGTGCAGGCAATGCCGCGCGTGCGGGTGAGCCGGATCGATCGGGGCCACCTCGACCATCGCCGCGGTCAGGAGCCGCTCGACCTCGGCCATCGCATCGACAAGGCGAGCACGCTGCCTGGCGCTGAGGGGGGCGAGCAGTGACGCGGCCAGCTCGTCGCTGCGCTGGTCGAGAACGGCCCGCTCCGCCGATCCCGCGGGGGTCGGCCGCGCGATCCGCACCCGCCGATCGGACTCCTTCGGGCCGACCGTGACCAGCCCGGCCGCCTCCAGGGACCGCAGCAGGCGGCTCAGGTACCCCGAGTCGAGACCGAGCTGAGCGCGCAGGGAACGCACGTCGCGCCCGCTGGCGCCGATCTCCCACAGCAGCCTCGCCTCACCGAGTGAGCGATCCCGGGCGAGGAAACGGTCGTCGAGCGCCCCCACCCTCCGGGTGACGATCCGGTTGAACCGCCGAACCTGCGCGATCGCCGCCGCGTCCATTCTCGGACTTTAGTCAGAGAATGGGACCGAAGTCCATAGTGGCCATCGTGTCCGGTCGCGACCTGAGACCGCTTTCTCAGGCGGGGGTGCGCTTCACGATGGCGATGGCCACGTCGTCGCTGAGGCGCCCGCCGCACCAGGCGCGGGCCGCGGCGTAGATCGACCGGGCGAGCTGGGCGGGCGTCTCGCCCGTGGCCGCGAGCAGGGTCTCGCTGAGCCCCTCCTCGCCCAGCTCGGTCTCGCCTTTCCGCGCCTCCGTGATGCCGTCGGTGTAGAGCACCAGCAGGTCGCCCTCCTCGAACGGGGTCACGTGGTCGCGGAAGGCGTAGCCGGGGAAGGCCCCGCAGGGCGGGTCGGGATCCTCGAGCGCCCGCTGGGTCCCGCGCTCGTCGATGACCAGCGGCGGGGGGTGGCCGGCACGGCACCAGCGCAGCTCCCCGGTGTCCGGGGAGATGAAGGCCAGGACCAGGGTCACGAGGGTCCCGTCGGCCATCCGGGGGCACAGGAGGTCGTTGAGCTCCGACACCAGAGGGCCGGGGCTCGCGCGGTGCTGGCTGAGGGCCTCGGTCATGTGGCGCACCATCGCCGTGACCCCCGCGGCCTCGACGCCCTTGCCGGAGACGTCGCCCACCAGGAGCGCCAGCCGCCCGTCGGGAAGGATCCAGGCGTTGTAGAAGTCGCCGCCCACCTGGGAGCCGGCGGCCGCCTGGTAGAGGGCGGCCAGCTCGAGGCCGGCCACGCTCGGCAGGTCGTCGGCGATCAGCGCCTGCTGCAGGGTCTCGGCGATGTGGCGCTCCTGCTGGAACTGGATCGCGTTCTGCAGCGCGCTCGCCGCGTGGCGGGTGAGCTCGGTCAGCACGCGAAGCTCGCGTTCGGCGAAGGCCCGGGGCTCGGTGGCGTTGGCGCTCAGGACGCCGTAGGCGCGCTCGCCGAGCACGATCGGCAGGTCCATGAACGAGCGGATGCCCTCCGGGCCGATGATGCGGGTGGAGATGCGGTCGTCGGCCTCGGTGTCGTTGCAGATGAACGGCCGCCGGCCCGACATGACCCGGCGCACCACGCCGCCGCCGCCCGCGTCGCCCATGCGCTTGACCGACTCCTCGGAGAAGCCCCTCGCGGCCACCGCCAGCAGCCTCCCGTCCGGCTGGAGGACCAGCACGGCGCTCTTGGTGCAGGCGCCCACCAGGACCGCGGCCTGGTCGAGCAGGTGCTCGTGCACGTCGGCGGGCGTCAGCGCGGAGGCCATCATGTGCGCCGCCCGGCTCAGCGCCATCTCCTCCTGGGCGCGCCGCTCCTCGCGCTCCAGCAGCTCGGCGCGCTCCTCGGCCAGGCGACGGGCCTCGCTCAGGGCGATGCGGGCGGGCGTGACGTCGTTCAGCATGTCCACGCGCCCCACGAGCGCCCCCGAGCGGTCGCGGACCGGGGAGGAGGAGTGCTCCACGGTGCGCCCGTCGACCGTCTCGGCGTCGGCGACGGCCTCGCGGGTCGGGTCCGCGTGGATGGCCAGGACCCGCTCGGCGTACTCCTCGGGGTTGGTGAAGCGCCACTTGATCGCCTCGTCCACGACCTCGGACACCGGCCGGCCCACCAGGGACGACAGGTCCAGGCCCAGGATCTCGGCGGCCGCCCGGTTCGCGATCGACAGCCGTCCCCGCAGGTCGCTCACCAGCATCCCCATGCGACTCGACCAGATGACCCCCTCCAGGGTCTGGCGGTTGCGCCGCGAGCGCACGGCGAGCTGGTGGTTGCGCGCCGTGAGGGCGATCTGGGGCGCGAGCGCCACCAGCTCGTCCACGAACCGGCGGGGGACCGGGCTCTCGCGGGTCAGGCTCACGAGCGCCACCGCGCCCAGCCCCGGCTGGTGCGGGGTGCCCAGCGGCACCGCGAGCCCACCCGCGTCGAGCATCAGGCGGTGGAGCACCCCCGCGGTCCCGCCCACGTCGGCCAGGCTCGCCAGCCGGCTGATCTCCTCGGGCTCCGACACCAGCCGCGGCCAGACCACCGGGCGGCCGGACTCACGGGCGGCGTCGCCCAGCCCGATCGGGTCGAGGCCGTTCGGGGTGAGCAGCGGGGCGAGGGCCTGGGCCGACGGCGAGGGCCCGAGGCAGTAGCCGTAGGTCACCTCCTCGGGGTCGACCTCGTCCACCACGTGGACCGAGACGAGGTCCACGGGGAACATCTCGAACACCCGCTCGGCGATCTCGTCCAGGGCGGGGGCGAGCTCGACCGCCGCTACCGACGCGAGCCGGCCCAGCCAGCGAGCGGGATCGACGGCGCCACGCGCCCCGGGGTCGAGCCCGCTTGTCACGCTCCCCCAGGCGTCGAATGGCGGAACACCGTGCGGCCAGGGTAGCGCGAGCCCCGCGTCCGGTGGGCGCAATGACCCGAGAAGCCCGCCGGTCCGTTGTTTTTCACGCCTCGCCGCATATGCTGCCCGGGATCGTTCCCGCGGCAGTGGAGGGAGAATCGTGCGCAGGCTCCTGGCGGCCCTGTCGGTGGTTGTGCTGGCCGCCGTGCTGGCGCTTGCCGCGGGCTGCGTCGACAGCTCCGAGGAGGCCGCTCAGACTCCCGCCAGCGCTCCCACGGTCGTCAACAGCGCGGCCCAGACGGACTCCTCGGGCAAGACCGTGACCGCGCCCCCGGCCACGGCCCCTGCCCCGGCCCCCGCGCCCGAGGAGGGTGGCGGCGGTGGCGGCGACGCCGCGGCGGGCGAGACGGTCTTCGCCGCCACGTGCACCTCCTGCCACCTGAACAACGGCCAGGACGCCGGTGGCGTCGGCCCGCAGCTCGCCGGGGCTGGCCTCGACGCCGCGACCATCGACGACGTCGTCACCAACGGCCGTCCGGGCACCGCGATGGTGGGCGGTCTGGTGAGCGGCGCCGACAAGGAGAACGTCGAGGCCTACGTCTTGAGCCTCCAGTAGGACCGTCACCGCGGCCGCGGCGGAGTGCGCGGTCCGAAGGCGCCGGGTAGCATCAGATCTCATGAGCCTGGATGTGACCACCGAGGCCCGCGACGGCATCACCGTCGTGACGCTCGGCGGGGAGCTCGACATCTACACCGTCGCGAGCTTCCGTCAGGACCTCGAGCAGCTCGATCCGGCGGCGTCTCCGGTGGTGATCGACCTGACCGAGGTCACCCTGCTCGACTCCTCGGGCCTCGGGGCCCTCGTGAGCCTGCTGAACCGCGCGCGCGCCGGCCAGGGCCAGCTCGGCCTGATCTGCCCGCATCGCCGGCTGCGACGGGTGTTCGAGATCACCGGGTTGCGCCGCGCCTTCGTGTTCGGGGACGACCTCGAGGCGGTTCGCACGGCGCTCGCGCAGGGCGCGGACGCCGCCAACGGCTCCTGAACCGCCGGACGTGCTCGACCTGAGGGTGATCCGCTCCGAGACGGAGCGGGTGGAAGCGAATCTCGCGCGTCGCGGCGCCGCCGGCCCGGTTGCCGAGGTGCTCGCGCGGGACGAGCGCGCCCGCGGCCTGCGCACCCGCGTCGAGGCCGCGCGCGCGGAGCGGGCCCGGATCAGCAAGGCCGTGGGCGAGGCGCGCCGGAGCGGGCGCGACAGCGTGGCCGAGGAAGAAGAGGCGCGCCGCCTGGGCGAGGAGCTGGCGGGCGCCGAGGCGGCGCTGCGCGAGATCGAGGCCGAGCGCGACCGCCTGCTGATGGCCCTCCCCAACCTGGCCGAGGACGACGCCCCCGACGGCGGCGAGGACGACGCGCTCGAGCTGCGCCGGGTGGGCGAGCCGCCGTCCTTCGGGTTCGAGCCGCGCGATCACGTGGAGATCGGCGTCGCCGCCGGGATCATCGACCTGGAGGCGGCCGCGCGCGTCTCGGGCGCGCGCTTCGCCTACCTGCTGGGGCCGCTGGTGCGCGTGCAGCTCGCCCTGGTCGGGCTCGTCATGGACCGCCTCGAGGCCCGGGGGTTCACGCCGGTCGTCCCCCCGGTGCTGGTGCGCGAGGAGGCGATGTGGGGCACCGGCTTCTTCCCCACCGACCGGGCGTCCATCTACAAGACGGCCGAGGACGACCTGTTCCTGGTGGGCACCTCCGAGGTGCCGCTGGCGGGTCTTCACGGCGACGAGATCCTGGCCGAGGACGACCTGCCGCTGCGCTATGCGGGGCTGTCCACCTGCTTCCGGCGGGAGGCGGGCGCCGCCGGGAAGGACACGAGGGGCATCTTCCGCGTGCACCAGTTCGACAAGGTCGAGATGTTCTCGTTCGTGCTGCCGGAGGACTCGGCCGAAGAGCACCGGCGCATCCTGGGCATCCAGGAGGAGATCCTCCAGGCGATCGAGATCCCCTACCGGGTGGTGGACATCGCCGTCGGCGACCTGGGCGCGCCCGCCGCCCGCAAGTTCGACTGCGAGGCCTGGCTGCCGGGCCAGGGCGCCTACCGTGAGCTGACCTCCTGCTCCAACTGCACCGACTACCAGGCCCGCCGCCTGCGCAGCCGCGTGCGCCGGGGCAAGGGCACCCAGATGCTCCACACCCTGAACGGCACCGCCACGGCCGTGGGGCGGACCCTGATCGCCATCCTCGAGAACCACCAGCGCGAGGACGGCTCGGTGGCGATCCCGGCCGCGCTGCAGGAGCAGGGAGCGCCCGCGGAGATCCGGCCGCGATGAGCCCGCCGGACCGCCCGCGAGTGGCGGTGGTCGGTCACGTGGAGTGGCTCACCCACGTGCGCGGGATGATGCCCCGACCGGGCGAGATCACGCAGCTCACGGATCCGTTCGACGAGCCCGCCGGCGGCGGCGGGGTGAGCGCGGCGCAGGTCGCCAAGCTCGGCGCGGAGTGCCTCTTCTTCACGGCCCTCGGCTCCGACTGGGCCGGCACGGCAACCTCGGTGCGGCTGGGCGAGGAGGGCGTCACGGTGCTCGCCGCGCTGCGGGAGGAGCCGCAGACCCGCGCGCTGAGCGCCACGGGATCGACCGCCGATCGGGCGATCGCGGTCATCGGCGCACGGATCTCGCCGCGGATCGAGGACCCGCTGCCGTGGGACGACCTGGCCGCGTGCGACGCCGCCTACTTCACCGGGCACGACTCGGCCACGGTGGCGGCCGCGCGCCGCGCCCGTGCGCTCGTGGTCACGTCCCGCCGCCTGAGGGTCCTGGTGGAGAGCGGTGTCCGCGCCGACGTGCTCATCGCGAGCGCGGCCGATCCGACCGAGGCGGTGGATCCAGGCGCGCTTCCCGTCCCGCCGGCGGCGATCGTCTGGACCGAGGGCGCCCGGGGGGGTCGCTACGAGCTCGCCGAAGGCGGCGGGGGCCGGTGGGACCCGGCGCCCGTGCCCGGCCCGGTCGTGGACAGCTACGGCTGCGGCGACTCCTTCGCCGCGGGGCTCACGACCGGCCTGGGCCGCGGCCTCGACCTGGAGGGCGCGCTCGCCCTGGGCGCGCGCTGCGGCGCGGCCTGCCTCACCGGCCGCGGCGCGCTCGGTCCCCAACTGGTCGAGAGTGGTTAGCGTCCCCGCCCGTTGCTCTCGGGCTCCGGGGGCGGCCGGGGATCGTCGGCCGGCTCGATGGCGACCAGCACGACGCGCGTGCCGCGCGTGGCCTCCACGGTGAGCTGCCAGCCGTCGGCCGTCACCATGTCGCCGGTGCGCGGCAGGCGGCCGAGCCGGGTGAAGACCAGGCCGCCGACGCTGGTGACGGTGTCGTCGATCAGCTCCACGCCGTGGTCGCGCAGGTCCTCCAGGGGCACGTGTCCGCGCACCAGGAGGCGCCCGTCGGGTTGCTGGTCGACCGAGGGCGCGCGATCGCGCTCGTCGTCGATCTCGCCCACGATCTCCTCGATCACGTCCTCCACGGTCACCACGCCGGTGAAGTCGCCGTACTCGTCGAGCACCACCGCGAGGGAGGCCCGCCGGGCCTGGAGCTGGCGGAGCAGGTCGTCCACCGGTTGGGTCTCGGGAACGTAGAGGGCGGGGCTCAGGAGCTCGCGCACCGGCGTGTCCTCGCCCCGCTCCAGCAGCCCCCGCGCGAGATCGCTGAGGTGAACCACCCCCAGCACACCGTCGCCGTTCAGCACGGGGAAGCGGCTGTGTCGCGTCGCGAGGACCTCGATGAGGCCCCTTTTCACGGGGATGCCGGCCGCCAGGGTGGTCACCTCGGGCCGCGGGGTCATGATGTCGCGGGCGACGCTCCCCTGGAGGCCGAAGACCCCCTCCAGCATGTCGGCCTCCTCGGGCTCGATCGCGCCGCCCTCCTCGCTCTGGGCGATGAGGATCTGGAGGTCCTCGGGCGTGGACGCCAGCTCGCGCTCGGTGGCCGGCTCGACCCCCAAGGCCCGCACCAGGGCGTTTCCGGCTCCGTTCATCGCCCAGATGAAGGGCTGGAAGACCTTGCGGAACAACTCGAGCGGCCGAGCGACCCTCAGCGCCACGCTCTCGGCCCTCTGGATGGCCACGGTCTTCGGCGCGAGCTCGCCGATGACCACGTGCAGGACCGTGATGATGAGGAAGGCGAGGATCACCGCCGTCAGCCCGGCGCTCGCGGCGCCGAGGCCCACCGACTCGAAGACCGGCCGCAGCAGGTCGGCGAACGCCGGCTCGCCCAGCCAGCCCAACCCCAGGCTGGCGAGCGTGATGCCCAGCTGGCATGCCGCCAGGTAGCGGTCGATGTGCCGCACCTGGCCCCGTGCGAGCGCCGCACCCCCGCGACGGGCATCGGCCAGCTGATCGAGCCGCGTCATCCGCGCCCGCGCCAGCGAGAACTCAGCCGCGACGAAGAAGCCGTTGAGCAGCACCAGGAGAAGTGCCGCGACGAGCTGGACCGCGTTCGTCAACGGCGGCCCGGAGAGTTGTCCACGGCCCGGATGATAGCCGAGCCCTCAGCCCCCCAAGGGGTTGAGCAGCACCTTCTTCCCCTCGAACGCGAAGAGCAGCAGGTCGACCATCCGGAAGGTGTCCGGGGGAGGAGGCGGTGTGCCGGGGGCCGGGCTCGTCGGCGAGACGAGCGTGGGGCGCCAGGTGGGGTCGTGCATGATCGAGAT
>JAXIPH010000285.1:0-3368 GCA_045403035.1 Thermoleophilia bacterium
GCGCGCGCGCCACGGCGACGCGCGTGCGCCGCTCCAGCCGCTTCATCTTCTTGCGCGCCTGTCCGCGCGCGGCCTTCGCCTGCTTGCCGAGCTGCTTGAGCTGCTTCTGCACGGCCTTCCACTGACGTTCGAGGGTGATCATCACCGCCTCCGGGAGCTCCGTGTTGGAAAGGTCTCTTCGATTATGCCGCTACAATGGCGCCATGAGCGACGCGATCGTCGTCAGCGAGGCCGTGCGGGTGCCGGGGCGGGCGCTCACGCTTCGCGCCGTGCGGGCGTCCGGACCCGGAGGCCAGAACGTGAACAAGGTGGCCACCAAGGTGGACTTGCGGGTGAACCTCGAGGCGATCGAAGGGTTGTCGGAGTCCGCCCGCGCGCGGCTGGCGACGCTCGCCCGCCACCGACTGGACGCGAGCGGACGGCTCGTGATCACGAGTCAGGCCAGTCGCAACCAGGCCCGCAACATCGAAGACGCCCGCGAGAAGGTCCGCCAGCTGATCGCGGCGGCGCTGGTGCGGCCGCGCGCGCGGATCGCCACCCGCGTCAGCGCCGGCGCCGAAGAGCGCCGCCTCGACGTCAAGCGACGTCGGGCCGCGCTCAAGCGCTGGCGCACGCGGCCGGGCACCGGCGAGTAGCTAGCGCGGCGCCGCCGCCGGCTGGCGCGAGGCGTCCGCGCTGTCCTTCTGCACGTGCTGGGCGTCGAGCCGGGTGCTATCGCGGAAGTACCCGGTCACGGTCACGCGGTCGCCCCCGTTCAGCGACGGCACGATCTCGGGGTTGACCACCTGGCCCACATCCACGACGAGCGTGCGGCCGTCATCGGTCCTCAGATCCATCGTCCCGCCCCCGATCGCGGCGATCTGGCCGTGGATCCGCTGGGTGCCCTTGCCGTCGCGCGCGGGATCCGACGAGTCCTGCTGGATGTACTCGGCCCTGAACTGGTTGCCCCTGCCCGGGAAGCCGATCACCGTCGCGCCCTCGTTCCGGGCGAGGGCGCGCCGGACCCCGGCGCCGACGGCCGACATGTCCACGTTCAGCACCCGGCCGTCGTCGGCGCGGAACCGCAACGTGGAGCCCTTCACGCTCTGCACCTGGCCGTGAATGCGCTGCCACTGACCCTGATCCGCCGACAGGGCGCCGCGACGGTCGTCGCGGACGTAACGGGCGGTCACCCGGTTGGAGGCATCGACCGTCCCCCCCACCACCACGCGCTCGCCGACCTTTAGCGTGTCAGAGGACTCCTGCCGTGCCTGCGACACGTCGACGGTGACATTGCGCCCGTCATCGGTGCGCACCACGGCGGTGTTGCCCTTCGCGCTCTGCACGGTCCCGCGGATGCGGTCCCAGCGGTGGTCGGACGGTGCCGAGGACGACGTCGCATTGGCGCTCGCCAGGTACTGCGGGTTCATCGTCCCGTTGGGGCTCTTGATCCACACGCTGGCCGTGCGGTCGAAGACGAAGCGCCCCCGCTGGATCAGCGCGGGCACGTCGATGTTCACGACGTGGTACGTGGCGCTGGCGTCGGGGCTCTTGTAGCGATGATCGCGCGGCAGCCGATAGCCGCCGATGACAACATCACCGAAGTGCCAGGCCGCGGCGAACGAAGGCGCAATGGCGGTCGTGGCCGCCACCAGTAGAAGGCCGAGCAGGGTGCGTCTCATGGCTGACAACCTCCTCATTGCGGCCGGAGCAAGGGGGTGCCGGCGGCTACACGCCGAGCGCGCGGACCTCCTCGCGATACTTGTCGACGTTGCGCAGCTTGATGTCCTCGTAGCCGCGGATGACGTCGGGCAGCCGCGCCGCCCGCACCGCGCGCTCGTAGGTGTCGCGCGAGAGCCCGCCGAGCGCGCGCTCGATCATCGCGCGGTACTCGCCGGGCAGCGCGCGCTCGACGCGGCGCACGCCGGCACGGCCGAACGGGTCGAGCGCGGTGCCCCGCAGGCCCTTCATCGAGCGCAGGGCCCGGAACGCCCCGTCGAACCACGTCGCGTCGAACTTGAGCTTGCGCGTGAGGCCGAGCGCTCGCAGCAGCGGCGGGTGCAGGTTGTACTGCACGCGCACACCGCCCGGGAACTCCTCGGCCAGGCTGCGGGCCAGGTCCGCCTTGAGGTGCAGGCGCGCCACCTCGTATTCGTCCTTGTAGGCCATGAGCTTGAACAGGTAGCGGGCCACCGCCTCGCTCAGCCGTGTCTCGCCCGGCAGCGCGGCCTGCTCGGCCGCCCGCACCCGGGCCACGAAGTCGACGTACGCGCGGGCATAGCCCTCGTCCTGGTAGTCGATCAGCTCGGGCACCCGCACCTCGAGCAGGCGCCGGAGCTCGGCGTCGCCGCCGACGCGCTCGACCAGGGCGCGGGCGCTCGCCGTGAGCGGCGCCGTGGTGTTCTCGACGGCGCCCATCCGGTGGCGCTTGATCGTCGACAGCCAAGTCGGGTCCGCCACCAACAGGCGGCCGGCGCGGAAGGCGTGGGTGTTCATCGCGACCGCGACGCCGTTGAGCGTGATCGCCTGCTCGATCGCCGCGGCGCTCACGGGGATGGCGCCAGCCTGATAGGCCGCGCCCAGCACGAGCATGTTGGAGGCCATGTGGTCGTCGAAGAGCGTCTCGGCCAGCCCGATCGCGTCGAGGTACACGTTCTCGTCCTTGCGCGTGATGCGATCGATCGAGGCGCGCAGCCCGCCGCCGTCGGGGAACTGCACGTCGGTGTGGGTCACCATGGCGCCGGTCGGCACCTGGCTCGTCGACACCACGGCGATGGTCTTGTCCGGCCGCGCGTGGTCGAGGTTCGCCGGCACCGTCGCCACCAGCACGTCGAAGCCCAGGTAACAGTCGGCCGCGCCGGCGGCGATCTTGTTGGCGAGCTCCTCGGGCCGCTCGGTGATCTTCAGGTGCGACACGACCGGCCCGCCCTTCTGACTGAGCCCGGTCTGATCGAGACCGCGCAGGTGCTTGCCGTCGAGGAGGGCGGCGGTGCCCAGCACCTGGTTGACCGTGACCACGCCGGTCCCGCCGATGCCCATCATGAACACGTTGGCGTCGCGCGGCACCCGGAGCACCGGCTCCGGCAGCGGCCGGTCCACCGTGAAGATCTTCGGCGCCTTCTTCCTGGGCGGGCCGAGCGGCACCACGGTGAGGAACGACGGGCAGTCGCCGCGCAGGCACGAGTAGTCCTTGTTGCAGGACGACTGGTGGATCTGGGTCTTGCGGCCGAACTCCGTCTCGACCGGATGGACGCTCAGGCAGTTGGACTTCACGCCGCAGTCGCCGCAGCCCTCGCACACCGCCTCGTTGATGACGACGCGCATGGCCGGATCGGGCAGCTTGCCACGCTTGCGTAGCCGCCGCTTCTCGGCCGCGCAGCGCTGGTCGT
>JAXIPH010000352.1:0-2308 GCA_045403035.1 Thermoleophilia bacterium
ATCGGCCTGGTCGAGGTTTTCCACCGCGTGACGATGTAATTCTTCGTCCGTGGACATTGCACGATGATCGCAGCACCCGTCCAATGTGACGTTGATGGAATACCGAAGGGGTCGCATGCGTGCTCCTGAAGCGGGCTAACATATTTTGGTGTAAGTAGGGTATTGCTTCATTGAGCAACGAGGATGGAGTGACGCTCGATCGCGACCACGAGCGTGGCGAGGTCGCGGTAGCCGATGATGCGCCGGAACTGCTGCTCGGCGACCAGCATCCCCGCTGCGGTCCAGCGCCACCTCATATCCCCCTCGCGCCAGCGCTAGTGCCCCCTCGAGTCCGGCACCCCTCAGGCGAACAGGATCTCGTCGCCCGTCTCGCCCTCGCGCAGCCGCTGCTCGATCTTCTCGAAGGCCAGCTCGTGGAGCACGGGCATGAGGGCCTGGATGGGCCCGTCCGGGGCGTCGGCGTTCCGGAACTGCACGCTCACGCGCCCCACGAAGCAGGTCTTGATGCCGAGCTCCTCGCCGTCGCGCAGCACCCGCACCTGGAAGCCCCAGAGCATGGGAGGCCCGTCGGTGAGCGAGGTCCGGATCCCCTGGGGATCGAGCTCGTACACCACACCGTCGACCTCGAGTCGACGGTGAGTCATAGGTCGATCACCTGGCCTCCGGCGGTCACCCCGGCCGCCGCGCCCCCGCGCCGGGGATCTCCGGCGCCCTCGAGCCCGTCACGGCCGGATCCCGCCAGGCTGACCCCTCCGAAGAACAGGCTCGTGGCACCCCAGCGGCGCACCGGGTGCCCGTCGGCGGCGAGCGCCGCCACGGCCTCCTCCCCCACTCCCCCCTCCACGTCCACGCCGTCGCCCTCGGGGTGGACGCGGGGGCGTCGCACCGCCTCGTCGGCCCCGAGGCCGCCATCGACCACGCTGATCACGGTCTGCAGGATGGCGGACCGCAGGCGGTTGGAGCCGGCCGACCCCAGCGCGAGCACCGGCGCATCCCCGCGCAGGAGCAGCGTGGGCGCCATCATCGAGGTCATCCGGGCGCCCGGGGCGAGGCGGCCGAAGCCGCCGGGGTTGAGGTCCTCCTCGCCGAGCATGTTGTTCAGAAGGATGCCGGTCCCCGGCACCATCACGCCCGACCCCGAGCCGTTGGAGCTCGACAGGCTGGCCATCCCCCCCTCGGCGTCGACGGCGCTGACGTGGGTGGTGGATCCGGTGGGCTTGCGGCTCACCGGCCACCGGTCGGTGCCCTCCGGGCCCGCGACGCGCCGGGCCCAGAGGCGCTCCATGCCGTCCTCCTCCTGCAGGTCCCGGTCGAAGTCGGGCCCCCGCAGGGCGTTCGCCACCGCCCCGGCCCGCGCCACGCAGCGGTAGTGCTCCACGTCGCCCCGCGGCGGGGGGTCGTGCTCGGCCTCGCTCAGGGCCACGGCGATCAGGGCGCCCCCGGAGGAGGGCGGGGGGTTGGTGAGCAGCGTGAGCCCCCGGTAGGAGATCTCGAGCGGGCGCCGCTCGACGACCCGGTATTGCCGGAGATCCTCAGCCGTCACGAGCCCGCCGGTCGCTGCGAGGTACTCGACGATCGCCGCCGCCAGCGGGCCGTCGCGCATGCTCCCCGGGCCGGCCTCCCCGAGGTGCGCCAGGGTCTCGGCCAGCTCGGGCAGCCGCACACGATCGCCCTCGCCCAGCAGCCGCCCCCCGGGGGCATAGACCGCCTCGGCGGCCGGGGTGGCGCGCAGCATGTCGGCGAGGATCTCGTGGAGGTAGGCGGCCTCGCGCCCCAGGATCACCCCCTCGCGGGCCAGGCGCACGGCCGGCTCGACCAGGTCGGCCAGCGGGAGCCGCCCCAGCCGCCGGGCCGCCTCCCCGAGGCCCGCCACCATGCCGGGCACGGCCACCGAGGCCGGGCCGATGTGGAACACCTGCTCCGCGCCGCCGAACGGGACCGTGAACGAGTCGAGGTCGCGCGCGTCCAGCCGTCGCCCGGCCGGGCCGAGGCCCGGCGCCGCCACGAAGAAGTCGAGCAGGGTCACCGCCCCCTCGGGCGAGCGCGCCAGGAGGAACCCGCCGGCCGCCGGCCCGGTGAGCGGGCTCTCGGCCACCGCCGCCGCGAACGCCGCCGCACAGACCGCGTCGACCGCGCCGCCTCCCCGAGCCAGGATCAGCGCCCCGGCGCGCGCGGTGTGGGGGTGGCCGGCGGCGACCACGCCCACCGGCGCGTCAGGCCGGGCTCTCGCTACGCCGCGTCCCCGCGCTCGCCGCCCGGATCGGCGTCGGGTCGCGGGATCAGCCTGGTGGCGTCGGGGTCGGCCGGC
>JAXIPH010000247.1:0-5385 GCA_045403035.1 Thermoleophilia bacterium
GTGATGCCGCCGGCGATCGACCCGCTCTCGCCGAAGAACATGTCGCTCTCGCCCGAGGACGCCGCCTACATCGTCGACCAGTTCGGCCTCGACATCGAGCGGCCGCTGATGCTGCAGGTGTCCCGCTTCGACCCCTGGAAGGACCCGCTCGGAGTGATCGACGCCTACCGGATCGTGAAGGAGCGCATTCCCGAGCTGCAGCTCGCCCTGGTGGGGTCGATGGCCAACGACGACCCCGAGGGCTGGGAGTTCTTCCAGCGCACGATGGATTACGCGGGCGACGACTCGGACATCTACATCCTGTCGAACCTGAACAACGTGGGCGCCGTGGAGGTCAACGCGTTCCAGACGCATGCCGACGTCGTGCTGCAGAAGTCGATCAAGGAGGGCTTCGGCCTGACCGTGACCGAGGCTCTCTGGAAGGCGCGCCCGACGGTGGCCGGCAACGTGGGCGGCATCCCGCTGCAGATCGCGGACGGCCAGACCGGTTACCTCGTGAGCTCGCCCGAGGAGGCCGCCGCCCGCTGCGTCCAGATCATGAGCGACCCCGAGGCCGCGCGGGCGATGGCCCGCCGCGGCAAGCAGCACGTGCGTCACGATTTCCTGACGCCGCGCCTGCTGCGCGATTGGCTCGGGATCTTCACGCGCCTCTCGGAGGGGTGAGCACGCCGTGGGTCGTCGCAGGGCGCCGCTGATCCTGGTATCCAATCGCGGCCCCCTGACCTTCTCGCGCGGGCCGGACGGCGAGCTGCTGCACGAGCGGGGCGGGGGCGGGCTGGTCACGGCGCTCCTGGGGCTCACCGAGCACACCCCGGCGCTGTGGATCTCGGCGGCCATCTCGGAGGCCGAGGAGGAGATGTCGCGCGTGGCCGGTGGGGGCAGCTTCCCCATGCCCGACCTCGGCGTGGACACGCGCGGGCGCTTCGTGACGATCGACGCCGAGACGTACCACGCCTACTACAACGTCGTCGCCAACCCCATGCTCTGGTTCATCCAGCACTACCTCTGGGACCTGAGCAACGCCCCCGACATCCGCCACGAGGAGCTGATGGCCTGGGAGCACGGCTACCTCGCGGCGAACCGCGCCTTCGCCGAGGCGGTCAACGAGGAGCTGGCGGAGGACCCGGAGCGGGTCGTGATGCTGCACGACTACCACCTCTACACGGCCCCCGAGACCATCCGCGAGGCGCACCCGGACGCCTTCCTGCACTTCTTCGTGCACATCCCGTGGAGCCAGTCGGACTACTGGCGGATCCTGCCCAGCAGAGTGCGCGAGGCGATCCTGCGCGGGATGCTGGCCAACGACATCATCGCCTTCCACACCTGGCGGTACGGGCGCAACTTCCTGCTCTGCTGCGAGGAGCTGCTCGACCTGCGCGTCGACTACGACCGAAGCCAGGTGCGCTGGCAGGGGCGCGACGTGTGGGTGCGCTCCTACCCCATCTCCGTCAACGCGCCCATGTTCGAGGAGCTGGCGAGGAGCCCCGAGGTGAAGGCCGAGGAGGGCCCGATGCTTCGCCGCCGGCGCCAGCACCTGATCGTGCGCGTGGATCGCACCGACCTCTCGAAGAACACGCTGCGCGGCTTCAAGGCCTACGACATCTTCCTGGACCGCCACCCCGAGTTCCACGAGGACATCACCTTCTTCGCGCTCCTGCAGCCCTCGCGCCAGGACGTGGACGAGTACGTCGAGTACCTGGCGAAGATCCGCGACGTCGTGAGCCACATCAACACCAAGCACGGGAACACGGACTGGATGCCCATCGACCTGCGCATCGAGAGCAACATCCATCGAGCCGTCGCGGCCTACAAGAACTACGACGTGCTGCTGGTGAACCCCATCTACGACGGGATGAACCTGATCGCCAAGGAGGCCCCGCTCGTGAACGAGCGCAACGGGGTGATGATCCTGTCCGAGAACGCCGGGGCGCACGAGGAGCTGGGGTCGTTCGCCATCACCATCAACCCCTTCGACGTGGAGGCCCAGGCCGAGGCGTTCCACATGGCGCTGACCATGGCGGCCGACGAGCGGGCCGGGCGCCTGGAGGAGACCAAGCGGATCGTGCGGGAGAACGACGTCGGCAAGTGGCTGTCCGCCCAGCAGGACGACATCGCGCGCAAGCGCTCCGCCGACCGGCGCCGGGCGGGGCGGGCGAGGGCGTGAGCGCCGACGAGCTGACCCACCTCGACGCCCGCGGGCAGGCGCGGATGGTCGGGGTGGGCCACAAGCCCCCGGTCGCCCGGCGGGCGGTGGCCGAGGCGGTGGTGCGCATGGCACCGGCGACGGCCCGCGCGATGTCCGACGGCGAGCTCCCCAAGGGCGACGCCGCCGCGGTGGCCCGCGTGGCCGGGATCATGGCCGCCAAGCGCACGCCCGAGCTGATCGCCCTGTGCCACCCGCTGCCCATCGAGCGCGTGGGGATCGAGGTCACGATCGACGCCGGGGCCGGCGAGGTGCACATCACCGCCGAGGTGGAGACCATCGCCCGCACCGGGGTGGAGATGGAGGCCCTGACGGCCGTGTCGGTGGCCGCGCTGAACGTGTACGACATGGTGAAGGGCATCGACAAGGGCGTCGTCGTGGAGGGGATCCGGCTGCTGGAGAAGACCAAGGGGGGCCCTTGACCGACCCCGCGCTGCGGGTGGTCGTGATCACGGTCTCCGATCGCTCCGCGGCGGGGGAGCGTGAGGACCGCTCGGGCCCGGTGCTGGTCGAGGCCGTCGAGGCGTCCGGGGCCGAGGTGGTGCGCCGGGACGTGGTGCCCGACGACCAGCACGGCCTGACGACGCTCCTGCAGACCCTGTGCGACGCCCCCGCCTCGCCCGACCTCATCCTCACCACCGGGGGCACGGGGCTGGGCCCGCGCGACTGCACGCCCGAGGCCACGCGGGCGGCCTGTGAGCGCATGGTCCCCGGGATCGCCGAGACCCTCCGGGCCCGGTCCCTGGCCGTGACCCCGCACGCGATGCTCTCTCGCGGCGAGGCCGGCGTGCGCGGCACCACCCTGATCGTGAACCTGCCCGGATCCCCCGGCGGGGCGCGCGACGGCTGGGAGGTGGTGGCGCCGGTGGCCGCCCACGCCGCCTCGCAGCTGCGCGGCGGGGACCACCCCGCGGGGCCACCCACGGCCGTTGGAGCCCCCCCACCCGGGGAGTAGTTTGCCGCCATGGCGGCGAGCCCGGGCCTCGAGCTGTCGGCGATGGGCGCGGTGCGCCCACCGGCCGAGGCCGTGGTGAAGGCGGCCCAGCGGCGCGAGCAGCAGGGCTTCGACGCGATCTGGTGGGCCGACCACCTGCTGCACTGGTTCCCCCTGTCCATCTGGACGCCGGACCTGGTGCCCCAGGCCGCGGCAGGACAGCGCAGCCCGCACGTGTGGTTCGACCCCGTGCCCGTGGTCGCGGCGGCGGCGGCGGCCACGCGCGAGGTCAGGCTCGGGATCGGCGTGACGGACCTGGTGCGGCGCCACCCGGCGTCCCTGGCCCAGACCGCCCTCACGCTGGACCACCTGACGGGCGGCCGGTTCGTGCTCGGCGTGGGCGCGGGCGAGGCCCTCAACCTCGCGCCCTTCGGCCTGGCCAACACCCACCCGCTCGGCCGCCTGGACGAGGGCCTCGAGGTGATGCGCCTGCTGATGACCGAGGACGAGCCGGTGGACTTCGACGGCGAGCACTTCCGGCTCCGCGGGGCGACCCTCGGCCTCCGCCCGCTGGGCGACCGCCCACCGCCCGTCTGGGTGGCCGCCCACCGGCCGCGCGGATTGGAGATGGTGGGCCGGCGCGCCGACGGGTGGCTGCCGCTCGCCACCGACCCGCCGCAGTACGCCCGGATGCTCGCCTCGGTGCGGGCCGCGGCCGCGGCGGCGGGGCGCGACGCCGGCGCCGTGACGCCCGGCCTCTACGCGCGGATCGTGGTGACCGAGAGCCGCGAGGCCGCGGAGGCCGCCATCGACGGCTCCCTGCTGATGCGGTTCATCGCACTGACGCGCCCGGCCGAGGCGTACGCCGCACGGGGCGCCGAGCATCCGCTGGGCGAGGGGGTCTTCGGGCTCACCTCCTTCCTGCCCACGGGCTACGGCCGGGAGGAGGCCCTGCGGCTGGCCGCGGCCGTGCCGGTGGAGGTCCTGCGCGACAGCGTCGTGTACGGCACGCCCGACGAGGTGGCCGCGACGATCGCGGAGTTCGTCGCGGTCGGCGCGAGGCACGTGCAGCTCACCAACATGACCCCGCTCGCCGCGCCCGAGCTCGCGGCTTCCAGCGAGGCCTTGCTGGCCGATGCCGTCGCGGCGCTCCGCACCGAGTCCCCGGCGGTGAGGTGAGAGCTCGCGGGGCGGTCGCGGGGGTGCTGGGGCTGGCGGCGGGTCTCGGCATCGCGGGACCGGCGGGGGCCGTGTCGCGGACGATCACCCTCGACGGATGGGCCGATCACGCCGCGGTCTTGTCGGGCACCACCCTGGTCGTCACCGAGGCCGCGACGGTGCACGTGGACCCGCACGCCATCGCCGGGTCGCCGCCGGGCGCCGCGCCGTTCGACTACTACCGCGCGGAGACCTCGCGGGTGCGGCTCAACCGCGCCCGCACCCGCTTCGCCGGGACGCCCGAGACGCCCGTCTCGGTGCGCACCAGCATCGCCGCCATGGGATCGGGGATCCTCGCTCCCGGAGGGGCGGGGAGCTTCGTGGCGGCGCCGAGCAGCCGCCGGGCCGCCACGCCCGTGATCTGGTGCTGCGACCCGGACGGGGTCGAGACCGTGGTGGAGAGCGACGGCCGCGCCGACGCGCCCGTGACCCTGGCCGCCACGGTCGACGGCGGGCGCGTGCGCTTCCTGCAGGCGCGGGCGGACGGACGCACCATCCTGGTCGGGGTGGATCCCGTGGGCCTGGGCGAGCGGCGGACGGCCGTCGATGTGCCGGTGCGCACCGGCACCGGCCTTGCCGCCCTGGCGCCGGGCCTCGTGGCCTGGGTCGACCCGGCCGCGCCGGCGGTGCTCGCCCGGGCGCCGGGGGGCGACGCCGGGCTGGGGGCGACGGCCACCTCGGCCCTGCCCGGGCCGGCGCTGCGGCTGTGGGCGTCGCGTGGGCTGATCGTGGCCGCCGCGCGCGTCGGCGCCGGCGTGCGCCTGATCCGGCTGGATGCCGCCACGGGCGCCGCGCGCACCGTGTGGCGCGGAGCCCGGGTGCCGCGCGTCGCGGTGGGCGGCGGGGCGGTGGCGGTGGGCGACGGCCGGCGGGTGCTGGCCTCCCGCTCCGGGGTCGTGCGCGCCGTGGGGCGCGCGCGGGGGCCGGTGGCCGCCGTGGCCGTGGACGGCCGCCGTGCGGCCTGGCTCGAGCGCGTCCACGTGCGAGGGGCGCGCGTGACGGTCGCGCGCCTGGGGCCGGTGCCGTGAGG
>JAXIPH010000191.1:0-5537 GCA_045403035.1 Thermoleophilia bacterium
GCGAGATCGCGCTCGCGGAGCGGGGATGCCCCCAACGGGATTCGAACCCGTGCCGCCGCCTTGAAAGGGCGGTGTCCTGGGCCGCTAGACGATGGGGGCCAGGAGCTCTCAGACAAGCAGAAGGGCCCGGGACGGCGTTGCGCCGATCCCGGGCCCCGGTGGCAGCAGGGGTCTGGCTGAGGGGCGCGTTTGCACACCCCCCTAGCTGCCGTTGCGCATAGGGGGCACGCCCCTAGCTACTGCCACCTCCACTGGTGCTATGCAATAGGACCACCTCCTTTCCGTGGTGCGGACACGATAGCCAGGCTGACGGCCGTCGGTCCAGCGAGCGCCAGGGGGCATCGGGCCCCGTCGGAGCCGTAGGGTCAGGCGGGATGGCGAGCGTCGACCTGATCGTGATCGGGGGCGGCATGGCGGGCATGAACGCCGCCGCGCGGGCGTCGGAGGCCGACGCGAGCGTCGCGCTGATCGAGCGCGACCGGGTGGGCGGCACCTGTCCCCTGCGCGGCTGCATCCCCAGCAAGGCGCTCATCCGCAGCGCCGAGATCGCCCACGAGGTGCGCACCGCCGGCGAGTACGGGGTGCGGGTGGCCGGGGTCGAGGTGGACATGGGCGCCGTCATCGACCGCGTGCAGGCGATCGTCGACAAGGGGGCGGCCGGTGCGCGCGCCTACCTGGAGTCGCTGCCCGGCGTGCGCATCGTGACCGGCGAGGCGCGCTTCGAGGACGCGGGCGTCGTGTCGGTGAACGGCGAGACGCTGCGGGCTCCGCGCGTTGTGGTCGCCACCGGAGCCGAGCCGATCGTGGTCCCAATCCCCGGCCTCGCCGAGACACCCCACCTCACGAGCGCCGACGTGCTGGTCCTGCGCGAGCTGCCCGAGCGGCTGCTCGTGATCGGGGCGGGGGCGATCGGGCTGGAGCTGGGCCAAGCGCTCGGCCGCCTGGGCGCGCGGGTGACCCTGGTGGAGTCGGCGCCTCGCCTGCTGCCCCAGGCCGAGCCCGAGCTGGCCGAGGCCCTGGGCGCGCTGCTGGCCGGCGAGGGCATCGAGCTGCTGGTGGCCGCCACGATCGAGCGCGCGTCCACGCGACCGGACGGCGGCCCGCGGCTGACCGTGGCCCACGAGGGGCGCACCCGCGACCTCGACGGCGACGCGCTGCTGCTGGGCGCGGGGCGCGGGTCGGCCGTCGAGTCGCTCCACCTGGCCGCCGCCGGCATCGAGGGCGACCGCAAGGGGGTGCCGGTCGACGCGCGCCTGCAGACCTCCCGGCCCGGCCACTTCGCCACCGGCGACGTGCTGGGGCCGCCGTTCGGCCAGTTCACCCACGTCGCGGCTCGGCCGCGAGGCGGCCGGAAACGCACTTGGCATCGACCCCCACGACGTCGAGCGCGATCCGGGCCCGAAGACGATCTTCACCGACCCCGAGCTGGTGTCGGTGGGGCTCACCGAGGCGCAGGCGCGGGAGGCGGGCCACGACGTCGGGGTGGGCACGTCGGAGTTCTCGGGCGGCAAGGGGCGCGCCTGGGGGCAGGAGCGCGGCCTGGTGAAGGTGGTGGCCGATCGCTCGTCGCGCCGGATCCTGGGCGCGCACATCCTGGCCTACCACGCCGCCGACCTCGTGCACCCGGTGGTCGTGGCGATGCACGCGGGAAGCGCCGATCCCCTGCTCGAGGCCTACCACGTCCACCCCACCCTCGGGGAGAAGGTGCAGGCCGCGGCGAGGAGCGCGGTCGGCTGATCGGCGGCTGGTTCCCCGAGCTCCCGGGTCCATCAGGAGCGGTCGATGACCACCGGGGTGCCCGGCTTGGCATAGTGCGCGGCCCGCGCGAGCTCGGAGGCGCCGAGGATCACGCAGCCGTTGCTCGAGGGGCGGCCGATCCGCGCGGCGCCGCCGCCGCCGGCGCCGTGGATGCCGATGAGGGCCGGCCCGCCCATGAAGGTGCGCAGGGTGGGCGAGTGGGCGGTGAGGGCGACGGTGAAGTCGCCGTAGATGCCGCGCCACGCGTTCGAGGTGACCACGGCGTCCTGGATGGCGAAGCGCCCGACGGGCGTCGGTGTCGCCTCGCGGCCGATGCCGGCCGGCCACGAGGCCAAACGCCGCGCCCCGCGCCAGATCTCGAGCCGGCGCGAGGACAGGTGGACCTCGAAGCGCACCCGTGTCCCGGTCAGGCGCAGCGCCCGCCGCGGCACCCAGCCCGTCGTGCCGTTCGGCCGGATGGGCAGCTGCACGCGGACCCAGTCGCGCCCCGCGCGGTCGCGCTGCCGGCCCGTGACCATGAGCCACTGGGCGCCCCGCGACCACTCGGTCACCCCGGTCAGGCGCATCACGCGACGGGCGCCCAGGCGCGGGGCCGCGAACGCGTTTGCAGGGACCACGACCCGGGCGACCAGCGTGGCCTGGGCATCCCCGGTCGCCCGCGCGTCGTGCGCCGGCACGAGCAGGCCCGCCACGACGGCGACGGCAAAACCCCAAATCCTCCACATGAGACTGATGTCGTCCGCCGGCCGCGCGCCCTTGAGCGCCGCCGCCGCCGCGGTCCCGCTCGCCCGGGGGTCGAGGCGAGCCACCCCGGGGCCGATAGGACAGCGTGGTCGACTCCCTGCTCGAGCTGGTCGGACCCCTGTGGGGGCTGCGAGCCACCCGCTACGGCAAGCGCACCCTGATCGCGCTGTCGCACGCGATGGAGGACCGTGGACTGGAGTCGCCCGAGCACCGTCCGCTGGTGTTCGCGGGCTTCCAGCGCGCGCGCTTCTTCGCCCAGGACCGTGCCCGCTATCAGGCGATCGCGCACGGCAGCGCCATGTGCGTCGTCGCCGCCGGCGGGCTGAGAACCCGAATCGACGATCGCCTGACCGTTCTGGGCGTGGGCCCGTCGGACCCCTTCTGGCGCGACTGGGTCGTGGTCGTCTACGGCGGCGCCGCCCACGCCGCCGTGCTGGTGGCGCGGGACCTGCCCGAGCACGACGTCGACGGCGTGCCCACCCGCGACCGGGTGTGCGACGCGGTGTGGAGCTACGACCCGGGCCTGGCCCACGCGTCGGCACGATGGGTGGGCACGTACCTGGCCGAGCGCGACCCGGCGCTCGGGGCGCGCTGGGCCGAGCGGCTCGACGAGCTGCCGGCCCCCGCCGAGCGGCCCGACGCGGGGCTCTCGGCCATCGGGGGGCGCCTGGTGACCGCGATGGAGAGCCAGCTCGCCCGCGAGCAGGCCGACAGCCGGCGCCTGGAGCTCTCCTATGAGGCCACGGTGGGGGCGCTCGCCAGCGCCGCCGAGGCCCGCGACCCCGAGATCGAGGGGCACCTGACCCGCGTGGCCCGGCGCTCGGTGGCCGTGGGGCGGGTGCTCGGGATGAGTCCCGCCGAGCTGGAGACGGTGCGCCAGGGGGCTCGCCTGCATGACGTGGGCAAGATCGGGATCAGCGATGCGGTGCTCTCGAAGCCCGGCCCGCTGGACGACCACGAGGTCGAGGAGATGCGGCGCCACTCCGTGATCGGCGCCCGCATCCTCGAGGGCGTGGTGGGCCTGTGCGAGTGCGTGCCCATCGTGCGCCACCACCACGAGCGGTGGGACGGCCGCGGCTACCCCGACGGCCTGGCCGGCGAGGCGATCCCGCTGGCGGCGCGGGTGGTGGCCGTGGTGGACGCGTTCGACGCCATGACCTCGGACCGGCCCTACCGGCGGGCGATGTCGCCCGAGGTCGCCCTCGGCCACGTGCTCGAGGGCAGCGGGGCACAGTTCTGCCCGCGGTGCGTCGAGGCCTTCGAGGCGGTGCTGACCCTGGAGACCCTCGCCGCCGAGGCCGAGGCCCCGGTCAGCGCCCAGTCCGCTGGATCCAGGCGATCAGGTCGTCCAAGCGGTGCGCCCAGAACAGCGTGAGCCCGCGAGCCTGAGCGCTCTCCAGGGTCGCCGGCTTGAAGACCCCGGAGAGGACGGCCGTGGGGACGACCTGGGTGTGGCCGAACTCGTCGAGCCAGGTCGTGGCCTTGGCGGCCGTGTCGTTCAGCACCCGCTTGATCGAGTTGATGTCCGAGTTCGACACCTTGCACTCGATCGGCATGCGCCGCCGGTCGGGCAGGCCCACGAGCACGTCGGCCTTGCGTCCCCCGAAGGTGGTCTCGCGGCAGAACTCGCCCCGGCCGGGCGCGTCCTCGAGCGTGCGGATGACCTTGCGGGTGGGCACCTCGCGGAACCCCGCGCCCCGCAACGCGTCGGCGACCGAGTCCTCCTGGAGGCTCTTCACCGCATTGCGCCGCCAGGTGCGCACCTTCTCGGTGGCCATCAGCGAGGCGGTTGCGAGGGCCGCGGCGTCCCGCTCCTCGGCGCTCGGCACCCATCCGCCCGACAGCCAGGCGAAGCGACGGCGGTCGAGCCCGGCGAGCACCGAGTCGACGATCCGCCGGGCCGCATCCAGGGAGCTCAGCGCCCGCGCGGACAGCCGGGTCTCGGCGATCACGGCGAGATCGGCCTCGGAGATGAACGGCCCGGGGAGGAACCGCAGCGCGTGGAGCAAGCGCGGCTCTCGCACCACCTCCACCGCGCGCTCGCCGAGCTGGGTCAGGTCGACCGTGAGCTCGATCAGCTCCTCGACCGCCACGTGGTACTCCTCGAGCCACTGCGCATAGAGGTCGCGGGGCTCCTCGAAACGCCCGCGGCGGAAGCTGTCGACCGCCCGGGCGATGTCGCCCTCGATCTCCTCCCGACCCCAGCGTGGGGGTGGCTCGAATGCGACGGCCACGGCTAGCCGGCGAGCAGCAGGTCGGGGCCGGGCACCAGGACGCGCTCCATCTCGCGCGGCTCGAACTTCGTGAGGCCGCCGGCGTAGGTGCGGCCGCCCTCCACCGTCACAGTGTCACGCAGCGCGGCCACCAGGCGCTCGACGGCCCGCTCGGGCAGCTCGAGACGGGGGTACAGCCCGTGGGCGATGTTGATGTGGCGCGCCTCGGCCAGGTTGCGGGTGAACGCCGGCGGGCGCCGGGCCATGTAGGTGGCGAGGATCGGGGCCGGGGCGCGCAGGCCGACGGACCACCACGACCGCCGCGCGCGGGCGATGTAGCCGGAGTGGGCGCCGAGGCGCCTCGCGCGGTTGAGGAAGCGCCGGATGCGTCGCAGCTCCGGGCCGTCGAACCCGTCGAGATCCGCCGGCAGGTCGACCACCAGGCGCAGGTGCTGGGCGGAGTCGAGCGTCCGCCCGGCCTCGAAGATCTCCCGGGCGCGGGTGATCGTGGGGAAGAGGACCTCGGGCGGCAGGTCCGTCTCGCCGGGCCGGACGACCCAGGTGGCGTTGCTGCCGGTGACGGCGCCCCGGTGCACCCGGCAGATCTCGCCCAGGGGCACGTGGCCCTCGGGCGCCGGCGCCGGCGGGCGGGTGAGCCGCGACCACCGCCGGGCCTCGTGCAGGCGCACGGCGTCCACGGGCTCGCCACCGCGCAGCGGGCCGAGCTCGTCGGCGTGCCGCACGCGCCGGAAGCGCACCGAGGCGGGCGTCCGCTCGATCTGGAAGCAGGTGATCGCGCCGGTCACGGCGGCGTCCCCGAAC
>JAXIPH010000355.1:0-13774 GCA_045403035.1 Thermoleophilia bacterium
CTGCGCGCCGAGATGGAGCTCGCGTCGGTCGATCTGCGGGCCAGCACGGACTCCGAGATCATCGCGGCGATGATCGCCGCCGAGGAGGGCAGCCTGCTCGCCGCGGCCGGCGCCGTGATGCCGCGCCTGGTGGGCGCCTACTCGGTGGTGGTCATGTCGAGCCGCGAGCTGGTGGCTTTCCGCGATGCCCACGGCGTGCGGCCGATGGTGCTCGGCCGGCTCGACGACGACGGCTGGTGCGTCGCGTCGGAGACCTGCGCCCTCGACCAGATCGGCGCCACCTACGTGCGCGATGTGCGGCCCGGCGAGGCCGTGCGCCTGGAGGCCACCGGCCTGCGCAGCCGCCAGGTGCTGCCGTCGGCGGGAGCCCGGCTCTGCGTGTTCGAGCACATCTACTTCGCGCGGCCGGACAGCCGGATGGAGGGTCTGACGGTGTGGGAGGCGCGGCGGGCGATGGGCGCCGAGCTGGCCCGCGAGAGCCCCGCCGACGCCGACATGGTGGTGGGGCTGCCCGACAGCGGCACCCCCGCCGCCATCGGCTTCGCCCAGGAGTCGGGCATCCCGTACGCCGAGGCGGTGGTGCGCAACCGCTACGTGGGGCGCAGCTTCATCCAGCCCGACCAGACCATGCGCCAGCACGGCATCCGGCTGAAGTTCAACCCGCTCCCGGCGGTGATCGGGGGCAAGCGCCTGGTCGTGGTGGACGACTCGATCGTGCGCGGCAACACGACGCGTCAGATCGTGAGGATGCTGTTCGACGCGGGCGCCGCCGAGGTGCACATGCGCATCTCGAGCCCGCCGATCCTGTGGCCCTGCTACTACGGCATCGACATGGCGGACCGGTCCGAGCTGGTTGCGGCCGGGCGCACCGTGGAGGAGATCGCCGCGCTCACCGCGTCGCACTCGCTGGCCTACCTCTCGCTGGAGGGCCTGCAGCGGGCCCTGGGCCGCCCCGCGTCGCGCTACTGCCGTGCCTGCTTCACCGGCGAGTACCCCATCCCGATCCCCGACTCCTCGTTGAAGCTCCGGTTCGAGCCCGGCGTGCCCCTGCCGTCCCCGGCCTAGGCCCAGTGCCCCGAGCCGCTAGGGTGGGCCGGCTCTCCTACCGCGACGCGGGCGTCGACCTCGACGCCGCGCGGCGGCACACCGACGCGATCGCGGGCCTCGTCGCCGGCGGCCAGACCGGCTTCGCCGCCGCTCACGCGCTTCCGCCGGGGATGCGCGAGCCGATGCTCGTGAGCTGCACCGACGGGGTCGGGACGAAGCTGCTGCTCGCGCAGGAGCTGGGGCGCCTGGAGGGCCTGGGCCAGGACCTGGTGGCGATGTGCGTCAACGACCTGGCCTGCACCGGCGCCCGGCCCCTGGTGTTCCTGGACTACCTTGCCGTGGGGCGCCTGGAACCGGTGGAGGGAGCGGCCCTGGTGCGCTCGATCGCCGAGGCGTGCGCCGCCGTGGGCTGCGCGCTCGCGGGAGGGGAGACGGCCGAGATGCCGGGCCTCTACGCACCCGGCCATTTCGACCTGGCGGGCTTCGCCTGCGGGGTGGTGGAGCGCTCCGAGATGCTCGGCCCGCACCGGGTGCGCACGGGGGACGTCGTGATCGGGATCCCCTCCTCGGGGCTGCACTCGAACGGGTTCTCGCTGGTGCGGGCCCTGGTCGCGGACGGCGCGCTTGCGGCCGACGCCGACCTGCTGCTCGCGCCCACCCGGCTCTACGTGGACCCCCTCGCGCGGCTCGCGGATGCCGGCGTCGACGTGCGGGCGGCCGCCCACATCACGGGGGGCGGCATCCCCGAGAACCTCCCGCGGGCGCTGCCGGAGGGCCTCACCGCCACGCTCGACCGCTCGCGATGGGAGGCCGGGCCGGCGATCGCCGCGGTCCTGGCGACCGGGCGGGTGGCCGAGGAGGAGGCCTGGCGCACGTTCAACATGGGCCTCGGCATGTGCGTGGTCGTGGCCCCGGGCTCGGCGCCGGCCGCGATCGCCGCCCTCGACGACGCCCGGGAGGTGGGGCGGGTGGAGGCCGGGAGGGACGGGGTCCGCATTGCCTGAGGGGGCCGGGGCGTTCCGCGTGACGGTGCTGGTGTCGGGCGGCGGCACGAACCTGCAGAGCCTGATCGACTCGGTCCACCGGCCCGGAGGGCCGATCGAGATCGCTCTGGTGGTGGCCTCGCGCCCCGACGCCTTCGCGCTGGAGCGGGCGCGGGCGGCGGGGATCCCGACCGAGGTGGTGCCGATGGCCGGGCGGGCGCGGGAGGACCGCGACCGCGAGCTGGCCGAGGTCGTGCAGGCGAGCGAGCCCGGGCTGGTCGTGCTCGCCGGCTGGATGAGCATCCTCACGAGCGCCTTCCTCGACGGCTTCCCCGACGGCGTGGTCAACCTGCACCCGTCGCTGCTGCCGGCATTCCCCGGGCTGCACGCGATCGAGCAGGCGCTTGCGTTCGGGGCGCGCGTCACCGGGGTGACGGTGCACTACGCCGAGGAGCTCGTCGACGGCGGTCCGCCCATCCTCCAAGAGGCCGTGCAGGTGCTGTACGGTGACACCGCGGAGTCGCTCACCGAGCGGATTCGTGGCGTGGAGCACCGTCTCGTACCCGAGGTGGTCCGCCTCTTCGCCGCAGGCAGGGTGCGTCGCGATCCCAGGGATCGGCGCCAGGTACAGGTCGTTCCTGTGGAGGACGAGTGAAGGTCTCGCGGGCGCTGCTGTCGGTCTCCGAGAAGACCGGGCTCGAAGCCCTCGCGCGGGCGCTGGCGGACCTCGGCACGACGATCCTCTCGACGGGCGGCACCGCCGACGCGCTCCGCTCGTGGGGGATCGACGTGGTGCCCGTGGACCAGGTGACCGGGTACCCCGAGATGCTCGACGGCCGCGTCAAGACGCTGCACCCCACGATCCACGGTGCCATCCTCGGCCGGGCCGGGCATCCCGGGGACGAGCGGGAGATGCGGGAGGCCGGGATCGAGCCGATCGACCTCGTGGTCGTCAACCTCTACCCGTTCGAGGAGTGGGTGCAGCGCCGGGGGGTGGGCGACGACGAGCTGGTGGAGCAGATCGACATCGGCGGGCCCGCGATGATCCGGGCGGCGGCCAAGAACCACGCCCGGGTGGGCGTGGTCACCTCCCCCGACCAGTACCGCGAGATCATCGAGGAGCTCCAGGCGGGGGCCGGGGAGCTCTCGCCGACGCTGCGGCGGCGGCTGGCGGGGGTGGCCTTCCAGCGCACCGCGCGCTACGACGCGGCGATCGCGGACTGGCTGTCGGTGGACGAGGACGAGTTCCCCGAGGCGATCCTGATGGGGTTCACCAAGCAGCGCGAGCTGTCCTACGGAGAGAACCCCCACCAGCGGGCCGCCTACTACGCCGAGCGGGGGGCGCGGACGCACCTGCTCGCGCGGTCGGAGCAGCTGCACGGCAAGGCGCTGTCGTTCAACAACCTGCTCGACCTCGACGCCGCCCGCGGGCTGCTGGGGGAGTTCGAGCTGCCCGCCTGCGTGATCGTCAAGCACAACAACCCCTGCGGGGTTGCGATCTCGAGCGACGTGCGCACGGCCTACGAGCGCGCCCGCGACTGCGATCCCGTCTCGGCCTACGGGGGCGTGGTGGTGGTCAACCGGCCGGTGGACGCCGAGCTGGGCGAGATGCTCGCCGGCACCTTCGTCGAGGTGCTGTGCACGCCCGGCTACGACGAGCAGGCCCTCGCCGCCCTCACGCGCAAGCCCAACACGCGCATCCTGCTGAACGGCGAGCGCCGGCGCACGAACCCCGGCGAGCGCGACGTGCGGCGGGTGGTGGGCGGTCTGCTGGTGCAGGACCGCGACGCCGAGAGCGAGGACCGCGGGCGCATGACCGTGGTGACCGGGCGCAGCCCGACCGAGGCCGAATGGGGGGACCTGCTGTTCGCCTGGCGGGTCGCCAAGCACGTGAAGAGCAACGCCATCGTGATCGCCCGCGACCTCGTGACCGTGGGAGTCGGAGCCGGGCAGATGAGCCGCGTCGACTCGGTGCGCCTGGCGCTGGAGAAGGCCCGGGTCCCGGTGGACGGGGCAGTGCTCGCGAGCGACGCGTTCTTCCCCTTCGCCGACGGTCCCGAGGCCGCCGTGAAGGCCGGCGTGAAGGCCATCATCCAGCCCGGCGGCTCGATCCGCGACGAGGAGGTCTTCGCCGCCTGCGACGCCGCCGGAGTCGCCATGGTCACCACCGGGCGCCGCCACTTCCGGCACTGAGGTTGCGACAGCGTAGGCCGGCCCTCTACAAACACGGGGCCGGCCAGACGCCAAGTGCGGCCTGGCCGGCCGCACTTGCGGACGGCGGTCACCGCCTTCGGCGGGACGGGCCCGCCGAAAACCCATCGGCATGTGAGTCGGAGTGGGTGGACCTGCTCTTTCCGGCGCCCGCTACGCGCTACAGGACCGGCACGCGCTCCAGCTTGAGGGTGTAGGTGCCGGAGAGCGCCTTCGCGCGCACTCGGCGCACCTCCACCCAGATCCTTGCGCCCCGCGCGCTGCGGTTGACGATGCGGGCCTCGTCGCGGCGCAGCCCGGGGCGGCGGCTGCTCGTGACGGATCCCGCGCTCCCGCCCCACGCGGTCCTCGTGCCCGGCTGCCAGACGAACAGGTCCATGGGCATGCCGCGGGGCGTGAGGGTGATGGCGATCGCGCCGCGGGGCGGCACCCAGACCGGGTAGACGTCGAGCGGGTCCTTCAGCGAGTCGAGGCGGGCCGCGATCGATTCCCTCTGCCCCCGGCGCAGGAGCGGGGGGACCAGGGGGAGGCCGGCGCGCCCGTCGAGCCATCGGATGTCGTCGTTGGGCTCGTGCGGGTCCGCCGGGGGCGCCGCGTGGCGGAGCGCCGCCGCGAGGTCCACCGCGCCCCAGCCCGTGGAGATGTCCCAGCCCGACCGCTGCAGGTCGCGCGCCGAGCGGCGGAGGACCTCGGCCACCTGGTCGGGCGAGAGCCCGGGCCGCCGGGCCATCACCCAGGCGGCGGCGGCCGCGACCAGCGGCGCCGAGAAGCTGGTGCCGTCGACGAGCGAGTAGCCGTCCGGCACGCCGTCGCGGGTGTCCCACCACACCGGGGTCGCGGCGAGCACGCCCTCCCCCGGCGCCGCGAGGTCGATGTAGACGTTCTGGTAGGAGAAGCCGGTGGGCTGGTCGAGCCCGTTGAGCGCGGCCACCGTGAGGACGTGGAAGTCGTTCCCGGGCTGGACCCCGGGCTGGGCCGGGCGCCCGTTGCCGGCGGCGGCCACCACCAGGGCGCCGCGGCCGAAGGCGTAGCTGGTGGCGTCGTGGTGGGCGCGGCAGGCGCCCGCGCTGGTGAAGCCGTAGCTGGCGCTGATGACGCGCGCGCCGTCGTCGACCGCCTGGCGGATCGCTCTGGCCATGTCTCGGCACGCGAGCGAGTTGCCGTAGACGCGCACCCGGGCGCCGGGCAGCACCCCCTCCATGCCGACGCCGTCGCGCGGCGCACCGATGATGCTCGCGATCGCGGTCCCGTGAGCGATGGAGGAGGCGAAGTCCTGGACCTGCTGCTCGTTCGTCACGTCCGGCCGCGGCGATGCGCGCCGCATGGACACCCATCCCCCCTGCATGTCGGGGTGCTGGGTGTCGAAGCCCTGCTCGATGATGGCGATCGGCGGGATCGGGGGGGGCGGCGCCGTCAGGCCCGGCGTCACCACCCGGCCGAGCCAGTCCTCCGCCCCCGCCAGGGGGTCCGCGGCCGACGCGCCGCCCGGGACCAGGAGGGCGGCCGACAACCCGGCGATGAGCGCCACACGTCGCGACCGCGTGCCCAGCCCCATCCACCCCACCCCTCGCGAGACTCTGCGGGCGAAACTACGCCGCAGCGCCCCCCAACTGGCCCCCCAGAGGTCGAGGACGTGCCGATCGAATCTCCACAGTTCCGGCCAAAGCCCCGGGAACCGCCACCCACTGCCCGGCACGATCCGGGACTACCCTTTGCCGGTGCGAAGGACCGCCATGCTCGCCGTCCTCGCCGCGAGCCTGTCCCTCGGAGCCTCCGGAGCGGCCGCGGCGGTGCCGGACGACCTCTCCGCCGACCCGCTCGACCGGGCGGCACTCCTCGCCCTGCCGAGCGTCTACCGGGTCGACGTGACGATTCGCGTCGCCGCCCTCCGGAGAGGTGACGGGGAACGGATCCGCCTCCCGCGGGCTGCCCGCATCGTGCAGGAGGCCGGCACCGCCTTCGCGGTCGCGCCCGGGGGCTGGCTCGCCACGGCGCGGCACGTGGCCGCGCCCGAGGAGGCCACGATCGCCCGGCTCGCCTATCAGGAGAAGCTGATCGCCGAGGATCGCCCGCATGGCGACGCGGTGGTGGACGCCCTGGTGAAGAGCATCGGCCCCCTCCACGTGGACGCGCGCGTGATGCCGGCGCGCGTGCGCCCGGCCGACCCCGCCGGGAATGCGGGCAGGAGCGACTATCGCGCCCTGCGGGTCGTGCCGAGCGACGACGCCGACGTCGCGCTGATCCGCATCGACGCACCCGCCGCGCCCACGCTCGGGCTGAACGAGGCGGCCAGCGTCGGGACGCCCGTGGTGACGATCGGCTTCGGCTCGGAGAGCGCGTTCGGCGGCGGTGCTCGCGGTGAGCTCGAGCCGGTGGTGCGACACGGCACGCTCGGCCGCAGCGCCGCGCTCGAGGAGGCTGTCCCGCCGCGCGAGGTGCTCCTGGTGAACATCCCGGTGGAGGGCGGCGACTCGGGCGCGCCCGTGGTCGACGAGCACGCGCTCGTGCGTGGCCTGGTCGCGTTCCGGAGCATGGAGGGCGGGGTGAGGAGCGGTCTCGCCGAGCGCGCCACCGAGGTGCGCCGGTTGCTCGACGAGGAGGGCCTGACGCCCGGGCCCGACGCGGCGGCGACCGCCTTCCGCGAGGCGATGGGAGCGTTCTGGAGCCTGGACATGCGGGCGGCCCAGGCCGGCTTCCGCGCGACCCTCGCCGCGTTCGGTGGCCACACCCTCGCCGCTCGCGAGGCCGCCCACGCCGCGAGGCTCGAGAACGCCGACTTCCGGCTGGAGGGCCATTCCCGGCGGAGG
Organism: Thermoleophilia bacterium; assembly: GCA_045403035.1. Lineage (GTDB taxonomy): Bacteria > Actinomycetota > Thermoleophilia > Miltoncostaeales > Miltoncostaeaceae > CAVXDY01. The sequence continues at coordinate 7,049 of JAXIPH010000355.1, forward strand.
GGCGCCCTGCTCGGCCTGGGCATACTGGCGTCGGCCGTCGCGGCGGGGTTCGCGATCGCGCTGCTGCGGTCCGTCTCCGGGGGTGACCGGGGGACCCGTCGTCCCGCCGGGAGGGGCGGCACCGGAACGGGGCACTAGAGTAGGCCCGAGGCCGACGGTGGGAGGATCGATGCGGGTCGGGGTGCCGGCCGAGGTGAAGTCGGACGAGTACCGGGTCGCGCTGACCCCGGCCGGGGCATACGAGCTCGTGCGGCACGGACACGACGTCTGGGTGGAGCACGACGCGGGCGTCGGGTCCGGCCTCTCCAACGAGGACTACGAGCGGGTCGGCGCGCGGGTCGGCGACGTCGGCGCGGCCTGGGGCTGCGATCTGGTGATGAAGGTCAAGGAGCCGCAGCCGTCGGAGTTCGGCTTCCTGCGCGACGACCAGGTGCTGTTCACCTACCTGCACCTCGCCGCGAACCGTGGCGTGGCCGACGCGCTGCGACGGGCCGGGACGACCGCCGTCGCGTATGAGACCGTGGAGGACCGCGCCGGCCGCCTGCCGCTGCTGGCGCCGATGAGCGAGATCGCGGGGCGCCTGTCCGTTCAGGCCGGGGCCCGCTTCCTGGAGCGCCCACAGGGCGGCCGGGGCGTCCTCCTGGGAGGGGTGGCCGGGGTGGCGCCGGGGTCGGTCGTGGTCATCGGAGGCGGCATGGTCGGCACCAACGCCGCGGTGGTGGCGGCGGGCATGCAGGCCCACGTCGCCGTGCTCGACACCGACCTGGGGCGGCTGCGCGAGCTGGAGCTGTCCCTGGCCGGCCGGGTGACCCTGCTGCACTCCACCCGCCTCGCCATCGAGGAGCTCCTGCCCACGGCGGACCTCGTGATCGGCGCGGTGCTTCTGCCGGGCGCCCTCGCGCCACGCCTGGTGACCCGCGACGCGCTGCGCCTGATGCGCCCCGGCTCGGTGATCGTCGATGTCGCCGTGGACCAGGGCGGATGCATCGAGACCACCCGCCCGACCACGCACTCCGACCCGGTCTTCAACGTTGACGGCGTCGTGCACTACTGCGTGGCGAACATGCCCGGGGCCGTGCCGGTCACGGCGACCCGGGCGCTTGGCAGCGCCACCCTCCCCTACGCCGTACGCATCGCCGACGAGGGCCTGGCCGGCGCGCTCCGCTCGGTCGACGAGCTGCGCCCGGGCGTGAACGTGCGCGACGGGAAGATCGTCAACGCGGCCGTCGCGGAGGCTCTGGCGGCCTGACCCCCGACCAGCCCACCGTCCGCGCGGCGGCCCTTCGCCCCTCCTCCGGCGAGCGCGCCGAGGAGGGCCTCTCCCAGGCCGAGGCGCAGCGCCGGCTGGCCGAGCGGGGGGAGGTCGAGGGGCCCCCCACCAGCCGCTCGTGGCCCAGCATCCTGCGGGCCAACCTGCTGACCGTCTTCAACGTGGTCCTCGTGGTCTTCGGCGTCATCACGCTGATCTTCGCCGACCCGCGGGACGCGATCTTCCTGGGGATCCTGATCCTGAACGCGGGCATCGGGATCGTGCAGGAGGCCCGCGCGAAGCAGAGCCTCGACCGCCTGGCGGCCCTGGTGGCGCCGCGGGCGACGGTGGTGCGCGACGGCCAGCCGCGCCAGGTGGACGTGCCGAGGGTGGTGCCCGGGGACCTGGTGCTGCTGGGCCCCGGCGACCAGGTCGTGGCCGACGGGCGCGTGCTGCGCAGCGAGGGGCTGGGGATCGACGAGTCGATCCTCACCGGAGAGGCGGAGGCCGTCACGCGCGCCGTCGGCGAGCCCCTGCGCGCCGGGTCGTACTGCGTCGAGGGGTCGGGTGCCTACCGGGCCGAGGCCGTCGGCGCCGACACCTACGCCGAGCGCCTGGTGGGCGAGGCCCGCGAGTTCCGCCACCCCCGCTCGCCCCTGGAGCGCGCGCTGGACCGGCTCATCCTGGTGCTGAGCGCGTCGATGGTGCCGCTGGGGCTGCTGCTGGGGTGGTCGCTGATCGAGCAGGACACTCCGTTCCGCGAGTCCGTGGCCACGGCGGTGGCCGCGGTGGTCACGATCGTCCCCGAGGGGCTGGTGCTGCTGACCGCCCTCACCTACGCGATCGCCACGGGGCGGATGGCGCGGCGCGGCGCGCTCAGCCAGCAGCTGAACGCCGTGGAGTCGCTGGCGTCGGCCGACGTGATCTGCCTCGACAAGACCGGCACCCTCACCGAGGACCGCCTGCGGGTGGTGGGGCTGATGCCGGCCGACGGCGTCGACGAGGGCGAGCTCTCCACCACGCTGAGCCGTTATGCCGCGAGCGTGCCGGCGGGGAACACCACCCTCGAGGCCATCGCCGAGGCCCATCCGGGCACCGCGGAGCCGGTGACCGATGTCGTGCCCTTCGCCTCCCGACGGCGCTGGAGCGGGGTGCGCCTGGGTCAACGCACGCTCGTGCTCGGCGCGCCGGAGCACTTCACCCTGGGCGAGCGCCTCGGCGCCCGCGCGCAGGCCGAGGCCGAGGCCGGCCGGCGGGTGCTCGCCCTCGCCGAGGGGCGGGGGCCGCTGACGCCCCCCTCCCCCGATGCCCCACCCCCTGAGGGCCTGCGCCCGCTGGGGCTGGTGGTGCTGGCCGAGGAGCTCCGGCCCGACGCGCGCGAGACCGTGGCCTACCTGCTGGAGCAGGGCGTGGAGCTGCGGGTGATCTCGGGCGACGCCCCCGCCACGGGGGCCGCCATCGCCGCCGATGCGGGCATCCCCATGACGGGGCCGCCCGTCGACGGCCGCAAGCTGCCCGACAACGACGCCGACCTGCGCCGGCTCGTCCGCGACGCGACGGTCGTCGGGCGCATCTCGCCCGCCGGCAAGAAGCGCTTCGTCGAGGCCCTCGCGGCCAACGGCTCCTACGTCGCGATGGTCGGCGACGGCGTCAACGACGTCCCCGCCCTGAAGGCGGCCCGCCTGGCCATCGCCCAGGGGAGCGGGTCGCAGATGGCTCGCGGGATCGCCGACATCGTCCTGGTGAAGGGCGGCTTCGCCTCGATCCCGCACATGATCCGCGAGGGCCGCAAGGTGCTGCGCAACCTGCAGCGCGTGGCCAAGCTCTTCGTGGTGAAGTCGGTGCTCGCGGCGTTCCTGATCCTGACGCTGGGCCTGTCGTCGGAGAGCTACCCGTTCCTGCCGCGCCACTTGACGCTCGCCTCGTTCGTGACGATCGGGGTCCCGGCGTTCTTCCTGGCCCTGGCGCCGAGCGCCGGGCCCTGGCGGCCCCTCCGCTTCCTGCGCGAGCTGGCGAGCTTCGCGATCCCCGCGGGCACCGCGATGGGCCTCGGCGTCGTGGCGAGCTTCCTGCTCGCGATCAACCTGATCGACATGAGCGAGCTGCGCGCCCGCACCGTGGCGACGACGGTCCTCGTGGTGACGGGGCTCTACCTGATCGTCGTGCTCGAGTCGTCGAGCAGGGTGCGCGGGTACACCGTGGGGGCCCTCTGCGCCGCCCTGCTCGCGCTCTACCTGGTGGTGCTGTCCCTGCCGGGCTGGCGCGACTTCTTCGAGCTGGCCGCGCCCGACCCGCTGATCATCATCTGCTCGATCGCGGGGACGGCTCTGGCGGTGGGTGGGCTTGCGATGACCGATCCGCGCTTCCTCCCGGGTCCGAGCCCGCCCGAGCCGCCCGCCACGCCGTCAGGATCAGCGCCAGCGTGATCAGCACGGCGCTCGCCAGGCACCAGGCGCAGATCGCGTCGATCAGGACCAGCTCCGCATAGGTGAGCCAGGCCGAGAACCCCACGCCCACGACGGCGGTGAACAGCCCGAGGGCGCGCCCGAGGGAGCCCGGGAGGATGGCCGCGACCAGCAGGGTGGCGTAGGCGACCAGGCCGAGGACGGCGACCGGGATGCCGGCCAGCTCGGAGTACTCGCTCTGCTGGACGGTGTGGCAGCCGCCGCCGATCACGCAGACCGGGTCGTCCCCGGCCGCGCGGATCGCCGTCAGGTACCCCGAGACCGCCAGGCCGGCCACGGCCACGACCCCGAGGGCGATCCGAAGAGCGCCCTCGCTCGGGGCACGCCGGCTCACGACGCCGGCGGCCCGACAGCCTCGATCGCGCTGGCGAACTCCTCCAGCGAGCTGGCCTTCTGCTCGCCCCGCGGGCCCCTCACGATGAAGGTGGGCGTCGAGTCGACCCCGTCGGCGGTGGCGGCGCTGGAGCGCTCGAAGTAGGTGGCGGCGACCGCGTCGCCGGCGTAGTCCGCCTTCCACGTCTCCACGTCCAGGCCGGCCTTGCCGGCGGCCTCCTCGAGGAGCTCGTCGGAGAGCCAGTCGTCCCGCTCGTCGCCCTGGTTGCGGTAGAGGAGCGACACGAGCGTCCACATCTTGTCCTGCAGGGCCGCGGCCTCGACGCCGAGGGCGCCGCGCTCGGAGCTCTGGCTGATGAAGGCGATCGGGCGGAACTCCAGCTTCACCTCGCCCGGGCGGACGTAGCGGTCGATGAGCGCGGGGATGAGGTCCTCGGAGGCCGCCTGGCAGCCCGGGCAGGCGATGTCGCCGTACTCCACGATCGTCACGGGAGCGGATGCGTCGCCCAGGACGTTGCCCTTCTGTGGGAGGCCGGCGAGCTCCTGCTCGTTCTCGGCCGCCCCCGTGATGCTCGAGACCGACTCGGAGTCGCCGCCCGCGAGGCTCACGGCCACGAGCACGCCCACCACGACGACCGCGGCCACGATCGCCCCCACGATGTACCGCTTGTTCACGCTTCGCCCTCCTCCGACCACCCCGGGACGACGGACGGCGTCCGCCCGGAGCGCAAGATAGCGCGCCGCTGTGCGCTCGGCGCGTCCGGGAGTCGCACTACAGTCGTTCGCCATGAGTCGTGGCCAGCGCCCAGTTCGGCTGACGGGAGGCCGCATGCGGCTCCTCCACACCGGCGACTGGCACCTGGGTAAGCGGCTCTACGGCGCCGACCGCGCGGAGGAGGCCGGGGCCGTCCTCGCCCAGCTCGCCGCCGTGGCCGAGGAGGAGGCGGTGGACGCGGTGCTCGTGAGCGGGGACCTGCTCGACCGGCGGGTGGTCGACTCGGCGGCCCTCGGCGCCTGCCTGCGGGCCCTGGAGCGCCTCGCCGAGGCTGCGCCCGTGCTGGCGGTGGCGGGGAACCACGACGACCCCGACCTCTGGGCCCACCTGGCGCCGCACCTGGCGGCCTCGGGCATCCACGTGGCGGGGCATGTGCGCCCGGCGGCCGACGCGGTCGTCACGGTGCCCACCGCGGCCGGGCCGCTGCACGCCGCCCTGCTCCCGTGGCCGGAGCCGGGCCGGATCGCCCTGGACGCGGGCGCCGGCGCGCCGTACGCCCGCTCGCGGTACGCCGACCTGGTGGCGGACGTGATCGACGACTACGCCGCCGAGGCGGTGGCGCGCCGCCGGGCCGAGGGGGGCGCCGCGGTCCTCGTGGGCCACCTGATGGTGGAGCGCGCCCGGGCCGGCGGCGGCGAGCGGGAGCTGACGATGGGGATGACCTACGCGGTCCCGCCCGCCGCGCTGCCGACCGGCCTGGACTACCTGGCCCTGGGGCATGTCCACCGCCCTCAGGCGATCACCGGCCTCTCGGCGCCGGGGCGCTACTGCGGCAGCCCGATGGCCCTGGACTTCAGCGAGGACAACCACCCCAAGAGCGCCTGCCTGGTCGAGATCGGGGGCGACCCCACCACGACCCGCCGGGTGGAGCTCGAGGCCGCGCGGCCCCTGGTGCGCCTGCGGGGGCCGCTCGAGGAGCTCGCCGTCCTGGCCTCGCCCCATCCGGACGCGTGGTTCGCGTGCGAGGTCGAGCTCGACGGCCCGGCCATGGACGTCGTGCGCCGCGTGCGCGACGCGGTTCCCGGCGCGCTGCGGATCGAGCCGCTCTACAGGGACGGGCCCGCCGACCCGCTCCCGGCGCCGGGGAGCGCGGAGGTGGAGCGCGGCCTGGGCGAGCTCTACGCCGACTGGCACCGCCTGCAGGGACGCCCGCTGGGCGATGCGCAGGCGGCGGCCTTTGTGGCGGCGCTCGCGGGATCCGATCCGGCGGCGGCCGGCGACGAGGGGTAGCGGCCGTGCGCCCCCTCGAGCTCGAGCTCACCGCCTTCCGCAGCTACGACCGCGCCACGATCGACCTGCGGCCGTACGAGCGGGTGGTCATCACCGGGGACACGGGCGCGGGCAAGACCTCCCTCCTCGACGCCGTCTGCTTCGCGCTCTTCGGGCGCACGCCCGAGCAGACCAGGCCCCGCGAGCTGCTGACGCTGGGTCACTCACACGGCGAGGTGCGGCTCACCTTCTCGGCGCGCGGGGAGGTGTGGCGGGCGGCGCGCCGCTACGGGAAGGACGCCCCCGAGCCGGCCCACCTGCTGGAGCGGCTGGTGGCCGACGGCGGTCCTGCCCGGGAGACCGTCTCCGGCGAGGAGGCGGTGGCGCGGCGCCTGTCCGCCGTGGTCGGCATGAGCTTCGCGGCCTTCACCAGCGCCGTCCTGCTGACCCAGGGCCGGTTCGCGCAGTTCCTGTCCTCGCAGCCGCGCGACCGGGACGCGATCCTGCGCGAGCTGTTCGGCGTCGCCTCGCTCGAGGGCGCCCGCCAGGCGGCGCTGGTGCACGCCGCCGCCGCGCAGCGCCAGGCCGACCTGAGGGAGGAGGACGCCGCGCGCCTGCCCGCGCACGGGACCCGTGACCTCGTCGCGGCCTCCCGCGCGGCGCGCGACGCCGGGGCGCGGCGCGGCGCGGTCATG
>JAXIPH010000243.1:0-11782 GCA_045403035.1 Thermoleophilia bacterium
GCCCGGAGAACACGCCGGCGGCCTTCGAGCTGGCGATCGCCCAGGGCGCCGACGTGGTGGAGTGCGACGTGCGCAGCACGTCCGACGGCGCGCTGCTGATCCTGCACGACGCGGAGGTCGACCGAACCACCTCGGGGTCGGGCGCGCTGCGGGAGATGTCGGCGGCGGCGGCGCGGGCGCTCGACGCCGGTGACGGACAGGCCGTCCCCACCCTGGCCGAGGTGCTCGATCTGGCCCGCGGGCGGGTACGCGTCAACGTGGACATCAAGGAGGCCGACATCGTCGCGCCTGCGGTTCAGGCCGTGCGCGACGCCGAGATGCTCGAGTCGGTCACCTTCATCTCGTTCCTCCCCGAGGTGTGGGAGCAGCTCGATCGGATCACGCCCGAGACCCCCCGCATCCACCTCGTCGCCTCCGCCGCCGCGCTGGCGAGCCTCGCCATGGGCGACCAGGTGAGCCGGGCGGTCGCCGCCGGCGTGGGCGTGCCCTACGAGCTGGTGAACGAGGGGATGGTCGAGCACATGCATCGTCACGGGTTCGCCGTCTTCGCGTGGACCGTGGACGACCCGGACGAGATGCGGCGCCTGATCGAGTGCGACGTCAACGGCATCGTCACCAACCGACCCGCGGCGCTCGCGGACGTGCTGCAGACCGTGCGCGGCTCCGAGGTCGGGACAACCTAGGGGCAGGGCGCCCGGGAGGTCCTCGCCGTGCTGGTGGGACGATCGCATGAGATCGACGCCATCCACGGGCTCATCGAGGACGCGCGCGCGGGTCGCGGACGGGCCCTGGTCCTCCGGGGCGCGCCCGGCATCGGCAAGAGCACGCTCCTCGGGCGCGCGCGAGACGTGGGTGAGGAGCGGGGCCTGCGCATCCTGGCGGCCGGCGGGGTGGAGTCGGAGTCACGGCTCGCCTTCGCCGGGCTCTCGGACGTCCTGCGCCCGGTGCTCGACCGGATCGACCGGATCCCCGGCGCGCAGCGGGCCGCGCTGCGGGCGGCCCTGGCCCTGGGGCCCCCGGCGGTCCCCGACCGATACGCCGCCTATGCCGCCACCCTGAGCCTGCTGGGAGCGGTGGCCGCCGACGGCGCGGTGCTGATCCTGGTGGACGACGGCCACTGGATGGACCCGCCGAGCCGCGAGGCGCTGGTCTTCTGCGCACGCCGGATCGCGGACGAGCCCATCGCGATGCTCGTGGCCTCTCGGGAGTGGCCGCCCGAGCGGCTCCCGATGCCCGAGGTCGAGAACCTCGAGATCCCGCCGCTCGGCGAGGAGGAGTCGATGGCCCTGCTGGAGGCCGTGACCGGTGCCGAGCCGCTTGCCCCCGCCGTGGCCCGCGAGATCCTCGCCCTGGCCGGCGGCAACCCCCTGGCGCTGATCGAGCTGCCCGGCGCCCTGAGCGGCGGCGAGCGCGCGGGCGGCGTGGCGCTGCCACGACCCCTGCGTCCCGGCGAGGCGATCGTCGAGGCCTACCGGCGGCGTGTGGAGGGCCTCGATTCGGGAGCCCGGCGGGCGCTCGGCGTGGCCGCGGTCGGCGACGACGGGTCCGCCGGGGCGCTCGCGGCGGCGCTGGAGCGCCTCGGCGGGGACACCGGTGACCTCGTCGCCGCGGAGGCCGCCGGCTTCCTCACCCTGGACGGTGAGGTCGCGCGCCTGCGCCATCCGCTCCTGCGGCCGATCGTGCTGGAGTTGATGGACCCCGCCGAGCGCCGCGCCGCCCACGGGGCGCTCGCCGAGGCGCTCGACGAGGATCGAGACGTCGAGCAGCGCGCCTGGCACCTGGCCGAGGCGACCATCGGCCCCGACGATCTGGTGGCGGCGGCGCTCGAGGCCGCGGCGACGCGCGCCGCCGCGCGCACCGGGTACGCCACCGCCGCGACGTTCCTGGAGCGGGCCGCCGGCACCACGGCCGATCCGGGCCGGTCGGGCCGGGACCTGCTGGAGGCCGCCCAGCTCGCGATGGCCGCGGGGGAGCCGGCCCGCGGGTCGTCCCTCCTGGAGCGGCTCTGGGAGTCGGGGCCGGACCCGTCGGTCCGGGCGGCGACCGCCCACCTGCGCGGGCTGGTCACCCTCATGACGACCAGCACCGAGGCCGCCTACGCCCTGCTGCTGCGCGAGGCCCGGATCGCGCGCGGTGCCGATCCGATCGTCGCCGCCGAGATGCTGGCCAGCGCCGGCCTGGCGCAGGCCATGGCCGGCCGCGGCCATGAGGCGCTGCGCTGCCTTCAGGAGGCGCGCCACATCGTGACCGTGTGCGGGGGGCGGTCGCCCTACGTCGCCGTCATCCTCGCGAGCGCGCTCGTCGTCGCCGGCCGGGCGCGGGAGGCGCGGGAGGCCTTCGCGGCCCTCGACGGCTTCCTGGACGAGGTGGACCCGCTGACCCCCCAGGGGCAGAGCCTGGTGATGTCGCTCACGCCGACGACATGGCTCGGCGACTTCGACCGCGCCGGGCGATACCTGTCGCGATGGGTCGGCCGGGCGCGCGAGTCGGGCTCCCTGGCCTTCCTCGGGGCTCCCCAGGCCTTCGGCGCCGAGCTGGACTTCCGGCGCGGCCGCTGGCGGGACGCCGAGGCCCGGGCCGCGGAGGCGGTGCGGTCGCTCGAGGAGACCGGCCAGCGCGGGTCCCTGGGGTTCGCGCTCATCACCCTGGCCACGATCGAGGCCGCGCTCGGGCGGGCCGACGACTGCCGGGAGAACGCGCGCCGGGCATCGGAGCTGGCCGAGGAGCTGGGCCTGGGGTCGATCGCCACCTACCGCGGCTTTGCGCTCGGGCTGCTGGAGCAGGGGCTCGGCCGGCCGGCGGCCGCCGTCGCCCATCTCGAGCCGCTGGTCGATCTCACCCGTGAGGCCGGCTTCGACGAGCCCGCCATCGTGATGTGGCAGCCGGAGCTCGTCGAGGCCTACGCCCGCTTGGGGCGGCTCGGCGACGCGCGGCGCGCGCTCGGGACGCTGGCCGAGCAGGCGGAGCGCACGCAGGGGGTGTGGGCGCGCGCCGCCACCTGGCGGTGCCGCGGCCTGATCGACGGCGACATCGACCGCCATTTCGGCGAGGCGCTCGCGCTGCACGCCGGGCTGCCCATGCCCTTCGAGCGAGCGCGTACGGAGCTGCTCTACGGCGCCCGCCTGCGACGAGCCGGGCGGCGCGTGGAGGCGCGGACACAGCTCGGGCTGGCGCTCGCCGCCTTCGACCAGCTGGGCGCCCTGCCGTGGGCGGCCCAGGCCCGGGAGGAGATCGCCGCCAGCGGAATGCCCCTTCACCCTCGCAACAGGCCCCGCTCCTCGGACGAGCTGTCGACCCGGGAGCTCCAGGTGGCGCGAACGGTGGCGCGGGGCCTCACCAACCGAGAGGCGGCCGCCCGCCTGTTCCTGTCGGAGAAGACCATCGAGCGCCACCTGGGCAGCGTGTACCGCAAGCTCGGCCTGCGCTCGCGCGCCCAACTCGCGCGCCGCTTCGCCCGCGAGGACGACGCTCCGCACGAGCCGGGCAGCGGTTGAGCTACCGCATCAGGACCGGCGCCGCGTTGGTCATGATCATCATGTCCCAGTAGACCCGCTCCATGACGATCCCGTCGCCCCCGACGGTGAAGATCGACACCCCGTGGAGGTCGACCGGCTCGCCCCCGGCCATCCAGTCGCCCCAGTCCTCGCGATGGGTCCCGGTGAGGCGCCACTCGGTCCAGACCCGGTCGTCGCTGCCCTCGCTGAAGGCCGTGAGGTCGACGCGCAGGTCCGGCACGGACCGCATGAAGTCGCCGATCGCCCACGCCACCTCGGCGCGCCCGGAGAAGCGCGGGAAGGGGTCCCCGGGCAGGTGGGACGGCGCGAGGACCAGCCACACACGCTCGCCCTCGGGGGCGAAGCACTCCCCGCACGCGGCGGGGTCATGCGCGTTCCACGCGTCCACGTAGCGCGCGACGACGCCGGTCAGCATCATCGGGCGCCGCCCGGCCGGAACCGTCCCGGGTCGACCGCGGGCCGGGTCAACAGCCGGTTGAGGGAGTCGATCTGGAGCGTCCGGAGGAACCGCTCGCGGGCCGCGCGGTAGTCCTCCCATGCGAGCGGGCCGGGCGCGACGCCGCTCGCGGCGGCCTCGCGGTTCGACGGGGTGGGCGACGACGACCTGCGGGTTGGCTCCATGCCGACCTCCTGGGTTCGCTGCACCGACCCTAGAAAGCACGGCCGCGGCGCGCATGAGGGGAATCCCTCAGCCGTCCCCCGAGCCCGGGGCCCGCGCCCCCGCGTAACACGCCGCCCGGCCCGTCGCCAGCCCCCAGAACTGGTCCCCGTGGTCGAAGTGCCACCACTCCTCGAGGTAGGCCGTGAAGCCCTGGCCGGCCATCGCCCAGTAGAGCACCCGCCGCAGGTCGCGCACCGGCCCCGGCGTCTCCTCCAGGGCGCGCGCGGCCGCCTCCGGAACGAAGGCATCGAAGCCGGTGCCCAGGTCGAGCGGCCGCCCGTCGCCGTCGCCCAGGGTGAGGTCGACCGCGCCGCCGGTGAGGTGGGGCGGAGGGGCCGAGAGCGTGCGCGAGGGCGGGGTGACGTACCGGGAGGCGGCCACCTCGAGCGCCTCGGCGGGCCAGTCGTCGTGGATCATCGCCAGCTCCTCCAGGTACCCGTGGTAGAGGGCGGCCTGGGTCTCGATGGTGCGGAAGGCGTCCCACACCACCAGCGACCGGCCGTCGGGCAGGCCGCCTGCGACGGCGGCCAGCCGCTCGGCCACCCCCTCCCGCACCCAGCCGCGCGGGACGGCGCCCGGCAACCCCATGGCGTGGTAGCGCGGATCGTCGTGCACCCGTGGGCCGATGTCCGCCACCGCCACCAGGGGCTCGTCCACCGGCTCGATCGGCACGTCGCGCCATCCGTCCGTGGGGGCGAGGAGCGGGATCGGCCCCGGAATCGCGCTCAGCGCCCGGTCCACTGCGCGGCCTCCACGTGCGGGCCCGGGTCGGCGCCGGCCGCGATGGCGACGAACGGCTCCACGAGGCTGGACGGGTGCGGCACGGTCGCGGGGTCCTCCTTCGGATGGGCCTCCGCGCGCATCGCGGTTCGGGCGGGCCCAGGGTTGACCCCGACGCACCGGATCGCGCGGTCGGCCAGCTCCTCGCGCAGCATCCCGGTGATGCCGTCGAGGGCCAGCTTGGAGACGCCGTAGGCGCCCCTGAACGGCCGGCCGGCGGCGCCCGAGGTGACGTTCACGATCGCCGCCCCGTGCGACATGCCCGGCAGCACGCTCTGGATCAGCACCAGGGTGCCGGTCACGTTCACGGCCATGACGCGCTCCCAGAGGTCGAGCGGGTAGTCGGCGAGAGGCCGGAGCTCACCCAGCAGGCTCGCATTGTTGACCAGGACGTCTACGCGACCCAGCACCGCGAGGGCCTCGCCCGCGGCTGCCCGCACCGTGTGGGCGTCGCCCAGCTCCAGCACGACGCCGTGCGCCTCGCCGCCGGCCTCGCCCACCGTCCGGATCACGGCGTCGAGATGCTCGAGCCGGGTGGCGGTCACCACCAGCCGGGCGCCCTCCGCGGCGAACGCCTCGGCGATCGCGCGGCCCAGACCGCGCGACGCACCGGTCACGATCGCCCGGTGACCGGCGAGCCGTCCGCTCAGGGTCCGGCCGGGTCGAGCTCTTGGCGGTCGTTCGGCGGCACCTGGGGCGTCGGCTCCGGCGCCGGGCGCGGCGGGCTCTCGGGGTTCGTGCCGGCGACCGAGGCCACGTAGGCGGCGACGTTCTCGAGGTCCTGGCCCGTCGCCAGCTTGCGCGGCATCGGCGGCTGGGCCAGGTCGATCCACACCTTGACCAGGCCGGAGAACTGCTCGTCGCTCATGCCCACCTGCCGCGACGCGCGGAACGCGTCGTCCAGGTTCGGGCCGATGTTCGCGGGCGGCTTGCCGGAGTCGGCCAGCGTGTGACAGCTCGCGCACAGGTTGGCGAAGGTCTCCTTGCCGGCGGCGATGTCGGCGGTGCTGTCGTCGCCGCAGCCCGCGAGGGCCAGCGAGCCGAGGGCGAGGGCCAGCGCCGCCGCGATTCCGGCGCGCCGCCGTGATCGGATGCAAGCGCTCATATGAGGTAGACGAGCACGAAGAGCAGCACCCAGACCACGTCCACGAAGTGCCAGTAGAAGCTCCCCGCCTGGAGGGGCGTGGCCCACGTGGGCGTGAAGTCGTGCGCCTTGAACACCCGGATGTAGCAGAGCGTGAGGATCGTGAGGCCCACCAGGACGTGGAGCCCGTGCGTGCCGGTGAGGACGAAGAAGGTCGATCCGAACGCCCCGTCCTGGGGCGTGAAGCCCAGGTGGAGGTACTCGTTGATCTGGATGATCAGGAACGTCGCGCCAAGGAAGATCGTGATGAGGAGGCCGTGCGCGAGCCCCTTGCGGTCCCCATGCCTCAGGCGATGCTCGGCCCACCAGATGGTGAAGCTCGACGACACCAGGATCGCGGTGTTCACCGCGGTGATCACCTTGGGCAGCTCGAACTGCTCGCCCTCGGCGTTCACCGGCGGCCAGGTGTCTCCGATGTTGAACCGGACGAAGAAGTAGGCCGTGAAGAACGAGCCGAACAGCATCACCTCGGAGCCGATGAAGAAGACCATCGACAGCACGCCCGCGCTGATCTGGGACCCGCGCGAGGGCGGGGGGGCGACCGTCTGGCCGACGGTCACCGCCGGCTCGGCGGTCGACACCTAGCTCCCCGCCGGTGAGGTGGGGGCCTCGGCGTCCACCACGACCCGCTCCACCGCCGCGCCGCCCGCCGCCGCCTGGACCGCCGCGAGCGCATCGTCGGAGTCGAGCCGGCTGCCCCGGGTGGCGACGATCAGGATCGTGTCGGCCGAGTACTCCGTGCTCGCCACGCGGGCGGCGGCGGCGGCGGCGCCGTCGAGCACCTCGCCCCGGGTCTGGACGCCGGTCGCCTGGAGCCCGTCGATGGCCGCGCGGACGCGCTCGGAGGTGGCGACGCGGAGCGCCTCGGCCTCGTCGGTCCAGCCAGGGCCCTCCAGGGCCATCGGCGCGAGGAGGACGACGGCGATCGCGCCGCGGTCGGCGCGCTCGTGCAGCGCCTGGGCCAGTCCCTCGGCACCCAGCGCCTCGTCGGCGATCACGGCCACCTGCGACACGCCCGCGCGGGCCAGGGGCTCGCGGGCCTCCTCGGGCCGCACCACCACGCGGGTCACGCCGAGCCCCGTGGCCTTTCGCAGGCGGTCCAGCACGTCGTCGTCCATCCACCCCGACCTGCCCGTCGGGTAGGTGGCGAGGATGATCTCGAAGACCTCCTCGTCGCGGGTCACCGCCTCGGCGGCGGCGAACGGGTCGCCCTCGACCACGATGCCGCTGGCGTCGATGCCGGCCTCGGCCAGCACCGACAGCGCCACCTGCAGCCGCCTCTCGGCGGCCGCCCGGTCACCGCCCTCGGCGGCCACGGCGATCGTGAAGCGCCAGAAGCCCTCGTGGGCGCGCCGGCGGATCTCGTCGATGAGGGTGCTCGAGGCCACCGTCTGGTTGGCGATGACCAGGATCGTGCGCTTCTCGGTCTCGGTGAGCTCGCCGCCGATCTCCTCGGGGGCGAAGACCACCGCGTGGCGTGCGCCGGGCACGCCGTACTGGTACGGGCCGCCGACCACCTGGGGGGTCGCCTCGAAGTTGAAGAGCGACGGGGGCGAGGAGACGAGCCACTCCAGGGTGCGCCCGCGCCACGGGTTCCAGGGCGCGATCGGGCCGCTCCGCCACGACTTGATCATGTTGTAGAAGAAGACCAGGATGCCGACGGTCATGATCAGCGAGGCGGCGCTGATGACCTGGTTCAGGGTGGCGAAGCGGTCGTCGTAGGAGGCCACCCGGCGGGGCATGCCCTGCAGGCCCAGCCAGTGCATCGGCATGAACGTGGCGTTGAATCCCACGAACAGCAGCCAGAAGGTGATCTGGCCGAGGCGCTCGTTGTACATCCGCCCCGTCATCTTCGGGAACCAGTAGTGGACGCCCGCGAAGATGGTGAAGACGCTGCCGCCGACGAAGACGTAGTGGATGTGCGCCACCACGAAGTAGGTGTCGGTGACCTGGATGTCCACCGGGATGGTGCCCAGCATCACCCCGGAGAGGCCACCGATGACGAACGTGCAGAGGAACCCCAGCGCGAAGAGCATGGGGGTCTTCAGGTGGATCTTCCCCTCCCAGAGGGTGCCGAGCCACGAGAACACCTTCACGCCGGTCGGGATGGCGATGATGATCGTGGTGATCATCATCGGCACGCGGAGCCATGGGGCCATTCCGCTGACGAACATGTGGTGCGCCCAGACGCCGAATCCCAGCACCGCGATCGCGACCGTCGAGAACGCCAGCGCCCGGTAGCCGAAGATCGGCTTGCGCGAGAACGTCGCGATGACCTCGCTCATGATCCCGAAGCCGGGCAGCATCATGATGTAGACGGCCGGGTGCGAGTAGAACCAGAAGACGTGCTGGTACATGACGACGTCGCCGCCCTGGGTGGGGTCGAAGAAGTTCGTCCCCATGACGCGGTCGAACAGGGTCATGAACTGCGAGCCGGCGATGAACGGCGTGCCGAAGACCACGAGCGCCGAGGTGGTGGCGTTGGCCCACACCAGCAGCGGCATTCGCCAGACGGTCATGCCCGGGGCGCGCATGGTGAAGATGGTCACCAGGAAGTTGATCGCCGTGGCGATCGAGCTCGCGCCCGCGAACTGGACGCCGACCTCGAAGAGGGTCTGACCCGTGCCGCCCTGGCTGGCGAGCGGCACGTAGGCCGTCCAGCCGGTGGAGAAGGCGCCGAAGAGCGGGCTCACGGCCATCATCAGCCCGCCGGGGATGAGCATCCAGATGGAGAGGGCGTTCAGGCGCGGGAACGCCATGTCCTTCGCCCCGATCATGATCGGGAGCACGTAGTTGGCGAGGCCCGCGAACGCCGGGATGACGAAGAGGAAGATCATCAGCGTCGCGTGGACGCTGAACAGCCCGTTGTAGGTCTGCCCGCTTCCGAGGGTCTGCTCGGGGGTCGCGAGCTCGGCCCGCACCAGCTCGGCGAAGATCCCGCCGATCACGAAGAAGAAGAACACGACCACCAGGTACTGGGTGCCGATGACCTTGTGGTCGGTGTTGACCTTGAAGTAGTCGCGCCAGCTCTGGGCCCCGTGCATCGAGTGGTCCTCGTAGTCCACCCGGCGCCCGGTCATCCAGCGCCACCACCAGTCGAAGCAGCCGATCCCGATCAGGAACGCCACCGACCCGATGAACGCGGCGGCGGCCGTGTAGACCTCGGGCTCCCACGTCGGGGTGTTGTTGAAGAGGTTCCGGAGCAGCCAGGTCAGGCCGAACGCGAACAGGACGCCGCCGACGCTCCACAGGACCGCGCGCTTCCACCAGTAGGAGAGCGGGCGCGGGTCCATGTGGTGGACGTGCCCGCCGGGGCTGGGTGCGTGGGTGGTGGTGGTGGCCATGGTCTGGACTAGCTCGGGGTGCGCGTCACGGCGCGGTCGTGGTGCCCTCGGCGGGCGCCGTGGTCGAGCCCTCGGCGGGGGCGGTGGCGGCCGGAGGCTGCGCGGGCGGGGCGGCCTGGGCGGCGACGTCCGTCTCGGCCTGAGCGAGCCAGGCGTCGTAGGCGGAGGGCTCCATCACGATCACGCGCGTGCGCATGACCCCATGGCCCGCGCCGCACAGCTCGGCGCAGACGGCCTGGTACGTCCCGACCCGGTTGGGGTTGATGATGAGGTCCGTGGTGATGCCCGGCACGACGTCCTCCTTGACCCGGAACTCCTTGACGTAGAAGTCGTGGATCACGTCCTTGGAGCGCATCTGCAGCTCCACCTGGCGGCCCTCCGGGAGGCGCAGGTCACCCGACGCGACCTGCCCCCCGGGGTAGGTGAAGCTCCAGACGAACTGCTCGGCGGTGACGTTCACCACCAGCCGGTCGCTCGCGAGGGCCTCGTTGTCGGAGAGGACGAGGTAGGCCCAGACGGCCATCACCGCGAGCAGGAGGGTCGGCACGAGGGTCCAGACGATCTCGAGCTTGGTGTTGCCGTGGATCGGCGGCCCGTCGCTCTCGTCGCCGGGCTTCGCGCGAAAGCGGAAGGCCGCGTAGACCAGGACCGTCGTCACGAGGGTGAAGATCGCCACGCAGGCCCAGACGACGAACCACATGAGGGTGTCGACCCGCTCGGCCTGTTCCGAGGCCTGCTGGGGAATCCAGTCGATGAGGAGGGCGACCGCCGTGGTCACGCCCCCGATCACGATCGCCAGAACGAGCAGCGGGACCGTGTGACGACTCCTCAGCACGGCGGCAAGCTATCACGCGAAAACCCGGCCGAGTGAGGCCCGCCGGGAGGGTCACACGTCCCTTACCAGCGGTGTTCCGGCCCGTGTCGCAGGTATGTTCGGCCGGGCCGATCCGGAGCGCTCTCGGATCACGCTGCCGGGCGGTGCTGCGTGGCGACGCCGACCGTGGTCACGCCGCCGCGGCTGGTGACCTACTGGGCCGGACGGTCCACGCCGCCCCCGCCACGCACAGGGCGAAGAGGACCGCGCCCACCACCAGCGGGGTGGCCACCCCGGAGTGCTGGAACAGCAGCGTGGCCACCACCGGCCCGGCGATGCGGGCCGCGCCGCCGACCGAGGCCGTCAGCCCCAGGACCGACCCCTGCTCGCGCTCCCCCGCCGCCAGGGAGATGAGGGCGGTGGTGGTGGAGAAGACGAGCCCCGAGGCCACGGCCAGGAGCGCCAGCCCCACCAGCAGGAGCCACAGGCTCTCCGCGACGGCCACGGCGAGCAGCGCCACCGCGGTCCCCGCCAGCCCCGCGATCATCACGCGCGTCTCCCCGCGGCGCTCGACGAGCCTCCCCACGAGCACCCCCTGCGACAGCGCGGCCAGCACCCCGATGAAGGTGAACAGGAGCCCCATCTCCACCTGGCCGTAGTCGAAACGGTGCTCGCCGAAGAGGGCGAAGGTGGACTCCATCCCCACGAACGCGAAGGTGGCGATGAACGACAGAGCCAGTAACGGGCCGAGCTCGCGGCGCGAGAGGGCGCGGCGCACCAGGCTCACCCGCGGCACCGGGGCGGCCGGCCCGCCGGCACGGCGGGACTCGGGCAGGCGACGATGGGCGATGAGCAGGTTCGTCGCCGCCAGCGCCGCGGCGACGAAGAACGGCAGGCGCCGGTCGACCACCGAGCAGAGCGCCCCGAGGGCGGGGCCCAGCATGAAGCCGATCCCGAAGGCCGCGCCGATCATCCCCATGCCGCGCGCCCGGTCGCGGGGCTCCGTCACGTCGGCCACATAGGCCTGGGCGGCGGCGTAGGACGCCCCGGCGACGCCCTGCAGGATCCGGGCGAGGAACAGCACCAGAAGCGTCCCGGCGAGGCCGATCACGAGCGCGGCCACCGCGCTCCCGGCGAGCGAGGCCAGGATCACCGGGCGTCGGCCGTAGCGGTCGGAGAGCCGTCCCCACACCGGGGCGAAGACCAGCTGCATCACCGCGTACGAGGCGGTCAGAAGTCCGATCTGGGTCGGGGACGCGCCGAACGTCTCGGCCCAGAGGGGCAGGATCGGCAGGACGATCCCGAACCCCACGAGGTCGATCACGACGGTCGTGAAGACGATCCCGAGGGGTGAGAGCAGGAACGCCGGCCCGCGCGCGCCGAAGGGGGTCTCGCGCCCCATCCCGGGATCAGGCCGCGTCGACGACGAGGGCGAGGAAGATCAGCGCGAGATAGAGGAGGGAGTAGTGGAAGGTCGCCCGCGCCCAGCCGATGCCCTCGTCCCGCGCCAGGAGGGCGGCCAGC
>JAXIPH010000230.1:0-3081 GCA_045403035.1 Thermoleophilia bacterium
CAACGGGCACCAACAGCATCAGGAGGGGGCCGAGGGCGCGGTCCTGAAGGGCGAGGATGGCGGTGAGCCGGCGCGCCGTTCGCGCGTCGCGCGGCTCGCGCCGCCCGGCCGTGAGCGCGATCAGTAGCGCGATCAGCAGGATGACGCCCGCGCTCGCGGCCGCCGCGACCGCCACCACCAGCGGCGCCAGGGCCTGCCCGAGGATGACCACGCCCCACGCGGAGGCGGTCAGGACCGGCTGGTCGGGCGGGGGGGTGGCGTCGGCGGGGTCCACGGTGTCGGGGCACTCGCCGGACGAGGGGCTCCAGTCGCGCGGGCCGCTCAGGCACCACGGCACCTGGGCGGGCACGGACACGGCCCCGGCGGCGCCGGAGGTGAACTCGGCCCGGTCGGTGAGCGGCTGGCTGGCCGCGCCCACGCCGGCGCTCACGACGGTCAGCAGCCCCGCGACGCCCCGGGGCGCGGCCGTGGCCGCGACGACCGCGGTGACGCTGCTGCGCCACGCCGGCCCGGCCTCGGGGCGGTCGAGCAGCCACACCCGCGCCATCCGCACGAGCAGGGCGATGGTGGCGAGGGTCGTGAGCACGAGGAGCGTGAGCCACAGGATCCGGAACGGGAAGGCCACCACCGCCACCACGGCGTCTCCGAGAGCCAGGTCCGGCCGGCCCCCGCGGTCGGCGATCCGCCAGACCACCAGTGCCGCCGCACCGCACAGGGCGAGGGCCGTCAGGGGCAGGGCATACGCGCGCCCGGAGCGCTGGTAACGGTGGGAGACCATGAGCGAGCCGATGGCGATGGCGAGACCGCCGGCGGCGATGGCGAGGCACCACCCCAGCAGCGGAGCCCCGAGCGAGCGCAGGTAGAGCGCCAGCGTCATCAGCCCCACGAGGGCGAGCGTCAGGAAGGTGGCGATCATGATCGGCACCGCGCAGAGCCAGCCCACGATGCCGAGGAGCCCCGCGGCCGCGAGCCGACTCCGCATGCCCACGCTCGTCTCCTGCGGCCCCGTCGCGACCGGCTGCACGGAGGAGCGCCCGATGGCGAGGCCTCCGAGGAGGGCGGCCCGGGCGATGGCCGGCATGTCGAGGAACAGGCCGAGGAAGGCCGCGAGGAACGAGCGCAGCGCCTCGGGGAAGCGGGAGAGATCGGCCCACCAGAGCTCGTACACGTCCACCTCGGACGGCCCCGGGCCGCCGGGCGGCCGGTGGAGCGTGAAGCGGCGCGCGGCGCGGGCCCGCGCCTCGTGGTCGTTGGCGTCGAGGATGTCGTCGGTGACCGGGTACCACTCGGTCACCTCGTCGCCCGCCGACCACCCCCCGTGGCGCAGGAGGCCTTCCACGATGCGCTCGGCGCCCTCTCCGGACCCCTCGTCCCCCACCCCCGCGACGACGACGATTGCGGTCCGATTCGCCATGGGATGGAACCTTATGACGGCGGTGGCCGTGTGTACCATCGCGCGACGATGACGGGATCCGGGGGCCGCGCGAATGAGCTCGACTGCGTCGTCGTGGGGGGCGGCCTGGCGGGCCTGTCCTGCGCGCACGACCTGGCGGTGCGCGGTCGCTCCGTGCACGTCCTGGAGGCCGAGGAGGCGCCCGGCGGCCGTGCGCGCAGCGTCTGGCACCGTGGCCGGCCCGTGGACCGGGGCTTCCAGGTGCTGTTCCGCGCCTACCCGCGCACCCGGGCGCTGCTGCGCGCGATCGGGATCCCCCGCAAGGACCTTCGCCCCGTCGCCGGCGGGGTCGCGTTCATCGACGGAACGGGAACGCATCGGCTGGGGACCTCCCGGCTCGCGGTCGCCGGCTTCTCCGGGCTGGCCCCGCCGGACCGGGCCCGGCTCATGCGCCTGGCCGCCGAGGTGGCCGCGCGACCGGCGCAGTCGCTTCTCGACGACGGGGAGGACGCGGGGTCCACCGAGGACCTCCTGCGCGAGCGGAGGTTCTCGGAGGACGCGATCGAGCGCTTCTTCCGCCCGCTGTTCGGGGTCGTCCTGCTCGACCGGGGGCTCTCGGCCGACGCCGGATACTTCCGGTTCCTCCTGGCCATGCTGGCGCGGGGCCCGGCCGTGATCCCGAGCGACGGGCTGGGGATGGTGGCCGAGTGGACCACGGCGGCCATCCGCCAGGCCGGTGGGATGGTGGAGCTGGGGGTCCGGGTGGCCGCGCTCGAGCCCGACGCCCAGGGCCGCCGGGTGGAGGCGGTGCGCATGGAGGACGGGAGGCGGCTGACGGCCCGCCAGGTCGTGCTCGCGGTCGAGGCCCCCGCCGCGCGCGAGCTGCTGACCCCCCTCGACCCGGGCGCCGCCGGCCGCCTGCCGACCGAGGCCGCCTCGTCGGTCGGCGCGGCGTTCGAGCTGCGGACACCCCTGTACCACGGGCGGACCATCCTGCTGAACGCCGATGCCCGGTCCGCGGAGCGCCCGCGGGTTGACCTTCTGTGCCAGACCACCAACGTCACGCGCCCCGGGATCAGGGAGGGTCCGCACATCCTGCTGGCCACCAGCGTCACGACCGGCGGGGGGCCGGCGGACGGCCTCGTGGACGCCGTGGGAGCGCTCGTGCGCCGCTGGGCGCCTGGCTACGACTGGGCGGGCCTGGCGCGGCCGATCGGCGTCTACGAGCACCCCTTCGCCCAGTTCCGGCCCCTGCCGGGCGTGCGGCGCGAGCTTCCGGGCCCGCGAACCGCGGTGGAGAACCTCGTCCTGGCGGGCGAGCTCACCCGGCACCCCTCCGTGGAGGGGGCGGTCTCGAGCGGGGCGCGGGCCGCCGAGGTCGTGGACGCCCTGGTCCCGTGAAGCTCATCGGCAGCCGACGGGTCTTCTCGGTGGAGGAGGTCAGCGCGCGCCTCGCGGCGATGTTCGAGGGCCTGCGCTCGTTCTGGCTCGAGGCCGAGGTGCAGGATCTTCGCCCGAGCCGCGGTCAGATCTACTTCCGGCTGCGAGGCGGGACGATGCTTGACGCAACCATGAGCGGGGTCGTGTACGACCGCCTGGCCCACAAGCCGCGCGACGGCACGCTCGTCCAGGCCTACGGGCGGATCCAGTTCTGGAGCGCCCGCGGCGCGATCACCATGCGGGTGGAG